>JBKACM010000116.1:0-7515 GCA_046269335.1 Alphaproteobacteria bacterium
GCCAACAAGTTCACTGTCGGCGAAGCTTCGGCCAGCAGCCTGGCCTCCTCCGCCTTCGGGATCTCGGCGGCCGGTGGCTCCTTCACCGTGCAGGTGGACAACACCAATACCGGAGCCAAGGGCCAGACCAAGACCGTCGACATCGCGGCGGGGGCGACCATCCAGGACATCGTCGATTCGTTGAAGACGGTGGACTCGAGCCTGAGCGCCTACTGGGATGCCCCGACTGGCAAGATCCAGTTCAAGGCCGACAGCGGTATCAAGGTCACCATCAACGACGACGCGGCCGAGACCGGCGCGTCGCTGTTCGGGGCCGCCTCGGTGAACTCGGTGGCGCAGGTCGCCGCGAACGTCGCCAATCCGGCGACGGCGAAGACGAACTCCGTCACGTTCGGCGTGTCCAACGCCTCCGCGACCGTCGCCAAGAACCTTGCCGATTTCAAGACGGTGATGCAGCAGATCGACCTGACCATCAACGACGCGAGCTACAAGGGCAAGAATCTGCTGAAGGGCAACGACACCATGAACGTCATCTTCAACGAGGACGGTTCGTCCCGGCTGGAGGTGGATGGCGGTCATTTCTCCTACGCTGGGGATCTGAAGTTCTCCGATGTTGCCACTCTGGACTGGTCGAAGACGGCTGCCATCCAGTCGTCCGTGGATCAGGCCAACGGGGCGATCCAGATTCTTCGCGAAGAGTCCGCCAAGTTCGGTACGGCCCAGAGCATCATTCAGACGCGGCAGGAGTTCACCACCACCATGATCTCGACGCTGAAGGATGGTGCAGACCGGTTGACGCTGGCCGACATGAACGAGCTGGCGGCCAACAGCTTGGCATTGCAGACCCAGCGGCAACTGGCGACCAACTCGCTGACCATGGCCTCCCAGGCCGCGCAAAGCGTGTTGCAGATGTTCCGCTAGGCGATATCGTCGATACGGAAGGGGGGGGCGTCCGCGAGGGCGCCCTTCTTTTTTTGTGTTCGTTTGCAATCTGGTAAAGTTTATTCCATACCATGTCTGGGGATGCCGCATCGGTTTCCGGGCGGCGGTGTCTCGGGGAGTGGCCCATGGAGGGGCGGGAGGCGTAGATGGCAGATCCCTATCGTCGTTACAATCAGGTTGCCGGTCTTGGTGAAATTTCCCACCGAGCCGCCGAGGCCATGGCGCTGTTCACGTGCGCCAGGGACTTGGCCCTTGTGGTCGACCATTGGGATCAGATGAAGGACCAACTGGATGGTGCTCTTGAGAAAAACCGCCTGTTGTGGACCTTTCTGGCGACGGAGGTGACCGAAAACTCGGCGCTGACGGATGAAATAAAACAGAACGTACTCAATCTTGCGATGTTTGTTTTCAAACGGACGTTCGAATTGATTTCCACGCCTTCGGCGGACGGGGTCGGCGTGTTGATCAACATCAATCGGACCCTGGCAACAGGGCTTTCTCGTGAGCCGGACGCAGAAGGGGCTTGACAGGATCAGGACCGGCGTGGTGTGAGATGGGCCGTGTAGCGGGGGCGTCGCGGGGCTGTCATGGCGTTGAAGATCAGACTGAAGCCAAAGGAAAAGATGGTTGTGAACGGGGCCGTTCTCGCGGCAGGTGATCAGTCCGTCGTACTTTATTTTCTGAATAACGCCAGAATTCTGCTGGAGAAGGACATCCTGACCGAAAACAGGGTGATCGGGCCGGAAAGCACCCTGTATTACCTGGTTCAGTTGATGTACATTGATCCGGAGTCGCAGCCGCGCTACGCCGATTTCCTCCCGGGTGTACTGGAGGAGTTGTTGGAAAAATACCCGAAGTATTCTGAGGATCTTGACAAGTTGGTTCAGATGCTGGTCGGGGGAGAGCACTACAAGGCCTTGCGCCTGTGCAAGGCGCTGTTCGATATCCAGAATCGGACGCACGAGGAAGAGGCCATCTCCGGGGAGTGACCCCTCGGACCTGTGATACCGCCGTGCAGATATTTTGACCCACGGGTCAAAATATGCACAGACGGTACGCTCAAGCCCGCACGGCACCTGAGCGAAACCCGCTCCACACGAAGTCAAAACTTCGTGCGGATGGTGTGAGAAACAGGGTCAGCCCACGGAGAATCCGGAGTTGCTCAGAAGGGCACGGAACTCCCGAATGGTGCGGTCGGCGTCCTCCCTGGTCTTGCACATGGAGGTGAATTCCTCGACGAAGCGGGGGCGCCGCAGCAGTTCGATCACCCGCTGGCGCACCACGTTCAACGCCTCGCCTTCCATCAGCACGCCGGAGCCACAGAACTTCACCAGCCGCACCGCCCTCAGCCCGAAATGGTGCTTCTGGTCGTCCAGCATGTCCACCAGCTTTTCGCGGTCGATGTAGATCACCAGCAGCTTGTCCAGCCGCTCCACGATCGCGGCCTTGGTACTTTCCTCCAGAGCCGAGGCCAGGGTACGCCGCATGAGATCGGTGACGATGGTAAGCTTCTTCAGCGGCACCAGGCGGTAGTAACAGAAATTGTGAATGTCAGGTGCGGCATTGACCATCTCCAGGATGGCCTTGCCGATGGTGGCCGTGTGGGTGGAGCCGGTATCCGTCGATGTAATCATCAAAAGATAGCGGATGCGGTAGGCGCGGTCCCGCAGCATTTCCGCCATTCCGAAAACAGCCTTTTCGGTGCCGCTGGTCTTGCCCTCGTCGAAGTTTCGACAGAACCGCTGCGTCAGTGCCTCGGCCATGGTAGGGCCGCCAAGAATGCCGTCCGGGGTAATCAGGCGGGAGAAGACCCCCCGAAAGGTGTCTTCCTCCTGGTCCGGGGCATTCCGGGAAAGCTTCTGCGGACTGATCACTAGCCGCCGCACCCGGTCGACGATCACGGCGTCGGCGGAGGGAAAGTGGCCCTCCATGAGGAGCCTTTGCAGCACCGCGGTGGTTTCTCCCAGCCTTTTGTTGTCCTCCTCCGCTTCGCAACCAAGCAGCAGGTCCACGAGACTGCGAATCGTGGCCCCAAGATTGGGCTGGTCGCCAAGAAGTTCCCGAATGGCTTCGGGCGTGGAAAGGATGTCGGCGATGAAGCCGTCCGCCAGTACCGCCTGTCCTTCGGAGGGAGACTCTCCGATCAACTGCAACAACCGCTGCATCTTGCCGATCCAGGAGCGGATCTCGGAAAGGTCATGGGCCATGGCCACGCGAACCAGGAAATCCTCCTGAATCCCGCCGTCTTGCTCCAGAGTCTTGGCTACGACCCGGGAAAGGCCACCGCCGGCCTTCCTCTCCTCGGCCTGACGGGCTCGCGCCGCAAGCCGGTCTACGGCGGAAAATATCTCGTCACGACGGACTTTGCTGCTGGTTTTGGCCCGTGTCGCCTGGAGAGTGGCGATCCGGTCGACAGCGGCTGGATAGATGTCGTGATCCAGAAATCTTTTGATCAGTTGATAGTTGTGAAGCAGTTCCATCGGTGTCGCGCAAATCTCATCCAGGTACTTGCGCAATATACGCCCCATGACGGAGCGACTTTCCAGCGTATAGTAGTCCGTATCCTCAACGCAGTCATTGGTCTCTTCGACCGGGACAATCGTGATCTTCTTTTTTCTGCCACTAATTGTCTTGTTGAAGATTTCACGCTCGGTGATCGTGCCATCCCCGCGAGTCCACTCGCGGACGACCTTCACCCCGCTGTGATCGGCGGCGGTAACCAGGTTTTCGGCGTGCTTGAGCGCCTCTGCCTCGCTCGAAAACTCGGCGTCGACAATCCAGCGCCCTTCATCATTAACCTGGACCGAAAAATTGGTCCCTGCCATCGGTAGCCGCCTGACGCTTCCTCTTCCCCTACAACACCCGGTTCGCGTAGCGACATCCTTTTACGGACCGCCCCAGCCGAAAACGGCATCCCCGACCCTCCGGGCTCGGCGACTATATCATGTTTTCTCCTGCCAGCGTCCAGAGTCCGTCTGCTGCCAGTAATGAAGTTCGTATCCGACATCGCGGCAGACCCGCCAGCGACTGCGGGCACGTTCCAAGGCCTCGGGGTCATTGCCGTTGAAGAGATCGAGACAACGGGAATAATCCCCCTTGCGGGGGGTATCGGCACCGTCGGTCAGGACGATCACATCGGCCCGGTTGGGGTTGTGGTCGGTTTCGGTCAACCATATGGGTTGCAGGTCGGCATCGCCGTCGGCAGCCGATCCGTGGGGAAGCCAGGAGTCCGGTGGGGTGGTCCACAACAGGGCGTTCAGGGCCTCGACCCGTTCGCGGGAAGCGCTCAGCACCACCGCCCGCTGGCCGGACCGCAGCACCTTGTCCAGGAGCTGCGGCAGGGCCCTTTCCAACGGCCATTTCTGGAGGTGGTAGAAATCGACACGGGTCACGTCGCGCTAACTCTTTCCTCCCAGCTTCAGGGCGATGAAGCGCAGGCCGTTTTCGTTTTCCACCAGTAGCAGCACGGTCTTGCGGCTGGCCCTGACGGCCAGGTCAACCTGGTGGGTCAGGTCGGCGGGACCGGTCACTTCCTTCTGGTTCACCTCCACGATGAGGTCACCGGGACGGAGGCCCTTGTCGTGGGCATCGCTGTCGGCGTCCACCTGGGTGATCACGATGCCGCGTGCATTTTCCGGCAGGTCGAACTGTTCCCTGACCTGAGTATTGACGGGGGCCACGCCAAGGCCTAGCGCGCCGACCTTCTGCCGCTCCGTCTTGGTCTTGCGTTCCGTCTTGCCGTCGTTGCGATCGTGAGGGGTGTCGGACTTGGCCTGTTCGGTCTCGGCCAATTCTCCTACCGTTACCCGGAAATGGCGCTCCTTGCCGTCGCGCCATACGGTTACGTCCACGGTCTTGCCGATGGGGGTTTCCGCCACCATTCTGGGCAGTCGCCGCATCTCCTCCACGCCACGCCCGTCAAAGCCGATCACGACGTCCCCGGCCCGGATACCGGCCGCAGCCGCCGGGCCCGTATCGGAAATGCTGGCCACGAGCGCCCCTTGCACCTTGGACAACCCAAGGCTTTCGGCGATTTCCTCGTTGACCGACTGGATGCGTACCCCAAGCCAGCCACGCCGTGTCTTGCCGTACTGGCGCAGGTCGGCGATGACCATCTTGGCCATGTTGGAGGGAACCGCGAACCCGATGCCGACGCTGCCGCCCGAGGGGCTGTAGATTGCCGCGTTGATGCCGATGACCTCGCCACTGGTGTTGAAGAGGGGGCCACCGGAATTGCCGCGATTGATGGAGGCGTCGGTCTGGATGAAGTCGTCGTAGGGGCCAGCCTGAATGTCGCGGGCACGGGCCGAGACGATGCCCTGGGTCACCGATCCTCCCAGTCCGAACGGATTGCCGATGGCCAGTACCCAGTCGCCGACCCTGGCCTTGTCGGAATCGCCGAAGGAAACTGCCGGCAACTTTTTGTCGGTATCGATCTTGAGCAGGGCGACGTCGGTCTTGGCATCCTTGCCGACAATCCTGGCTTTCACCACCGTGTTGTCATGCAGGGTGACGTGAATCTCCTCCGCGTCGGAAACGACGTGGTTGTTGGTAACCACATAGCCGGACGGGTCGATGATGAAACCCGAACCCAGGGACGTGGCCTTGCGAGGGCGTGAGTGATCCTGCTTGCGGCGATCGAAGAAGTCCTTGAAGAATTCCTCGAACGGCGAGCCAGGGGGGAACTGGGGCAGCTCAGGCCCGCGTTCGGTGCCGGAAACGGCCTGGGTGGTGGAGACGTTGACCACCGCCGGGGTCAGTGCCTCGGCCAGATCGGCAAAGCTGTCAAGGGGGGCCCTTGCCTCGGCCCGCCGGGCCGGGATCGTCAGGGCGGTGGCTGCCACCAGAATCGTCGCCACTACCAGCCGGCGCAGAAACCGGCCTTTCCCGGCACGCACGAAGCCGCCGCAGGCCGGGGCGCACCTCGGTACGTTGTTGCTCTCATTCACGGACAAATCCTCCCCAGTCAAGATGGCGCGCCCAGCCGACCAGGGTAATCGGGTGAACCCGATTACCCCTAATTTGTTCATGCCCCTCAATCGCCGGGCGGGCGCTCAGTGCGCCAGTTGTTCCTGTTTTACCCCGACTTAACGTCCTAATACCATCCGCACAAAGTCTTGACTTCGTGCGAAGCGGGTTTCGCTCAGGCGCCGCGCGGGCTTGATACCAACGGTACGAGTCAAGGCCTCGTACCGTTGGTATAATTCCTATTTTCACCCGATTACCCTGCCCAGCCGACACCGGCCTCCAACTCGGAGCCCTCGGCCAGCGTAACAGAGTGTAGGGAAATGGGCCCCCCACGACAACGCATGTAGTTCCGCTCCGGCCGATATTCAACGATCAGCCGTGGCGGCGCATCAGCCACAGGAGGCCGACGCCAGTCGTGGCCACCAGGAGACCGTACAGTCGCAGAGGCTCGTTCGGAACCGACAACAGCCGCTCTATGGCCCGTTTCATCGGGCCGGGGGCGATGGCATAAAGGATGCCTTCCAGAATCAGGGCCAGGGTCGCCGCCGTGAGAAAATCGTTCATGGATCTCGTGGACCTGGGGGGACGGATGGGGAAGATGCTGCGACATTCATCGCAAGAAACGTGCGCATGAACTCGTCGGCTGGAACGGGACGGCTGAAATAATAGCCTTGCCCCTGATCGCAGCCCAGGGCTTCCAGAAACTGGATCTGGGCAATCTGCTCGAGTCCCTCGGCGACGATCATCAGATCCAGGCTTTTGGCCATGCTGACGATGGCCCGGGTGATGGCGGCGTCATCCCGGTTGTTGGGGATATCCCGGACGAAGGACTGATCGATCTTGAGGGCGTCGATGGGGAATCGCTTGAGATAGCTGAGAGAGGAATAGCCGGTGCCGAAATCGTCGATGGACAGGGAAATCCCCAGCCCTCGCAGGGCACGCAACGCCTGCACGGCCTCGTCGGCGTTGGCAACCAGCATGCTTTCGGTCAGTTCCAGTTCCAGGAGCTCGGCATTCATGCTGGTGTCCGACATGGTCTTGACGATCCGCGAGAGGAGTGCGGTGTCCTGGAACTGACGTGGCGACAGGTTGACCGCGACCTTTACCGCGGGAAGTCCCTGCTTCAGCCACCGTTCCACCTGGGTACAGGCTTCGCGCAGTACCCATTCGCCGATGGGGATGATGAGCCCGGTTTCCTCGGCGACGGGAATGAACTCGCCTGGCGGGATGGGGCCGAGTTCGGTGCTGGTCCACCGGAGCAGCGCCTCCGCGCCCACCACCTGGCGGTTGGCCAGGTCCACCTTCGGCTGGTAGTGCAGGGCCATCTCACCGCGATCCAACGCCCGCCGCAGGCCACTTTCCAACTGGTGATAGCGCTCCACATGAGCGCTCAGCTCCGAGGAATAGAACTTGAAATGGCCGCTGCCCATGCGCTTGGCTTCGTTGAGCGCGGTATCGACCCGCTTCAGGAGGGTGGAGGCGTTGTCGGCGTTGTCTGGGTAGATGGCGACGCCGATGCAGGCGCTGATGAAAACCTCACGGCCATCCACGTCATAGGGGCGGGAGACCTGTTCCAGCACCTCGTGGGCGATGCCGGCGATGGCC
>JBKACM010000117.1:0-7498 GCA_046269335.1 Alphaproteobacteria bacterium
CACCAACTAATACCGCAACCAAAACACCAACACAAACGCCAACTAATACTGTAACACCAACAAAAACACCAACTCAGCCACCGTCGCGGCAAACAGCCCCCCCGGACGAAGCGCCCCGCCTACCGCCCGGAACAGAGGCTCAAGCTCCCCCATGTATACCAGGACATCAACGGCGAGGATCAAATCCCAGGACTGGGGCGTGGCCAGCAGCACGGCCACCGCCTCCCCCACCTCTGCCCGGTCATGGCTTCCCCGCTCGATCGCCTTGGCCACCATGCGCGGAGAGAGGTCAACCCCCGCCAGGAAACGGGCCAACGGCCGGAACAGAACTCCGGCCAGCCCGGTCCCGCAGCCGAGATCCAGGATATCCCACGGCTCCCGCTCTTCCCCGATCACCCTCAGGACCGCCTGAAAGACGACTTCCGGCCCGCGATAACGCAGGCGAACCCGCAACGCCTCATCGAAGCGATCGGCGTACTGGTCGAACAGACAACGGATATAGCCGTCCGGAAGCTCCGTTACCGATTGACCCGCCCCCTCCGCCAGACGGACGGCGGCCTTGAGCGGGTCCTCCGGATCAAGCTCCAGACAACGCCGGAAGCGTTGCCGGGCCTGTTCCGCCTCTCCCAGTCCCTGCCACGCCCGCCCCAGGTGAAAGTTGGCGGCAACATCGTCCGGTTCCGTCCGCAGCCGCTGCTGCAAAATCTCGATCGCCTCGGGCAGTTCTCCGGCATCGACCAGGGCGGTACCGAATTCCACCAGCCCCTCCCCCTCCAGATGGTGGAGAAAACGGAGTTCCCGAAAATGAGCGATGGCCTCCCCCGGCCGCCCGACCCTGGACAGAGCGCGGGCATAGGCAAGGCGGGTGCTGCCACATGCCGGCCGCCGCGCCGTCAATTCCTCTCCGATCCGAAGAACACGATCGACATCGCCGGCCGCCGCCAGGGCTTCGAGAAGACCACAGCCATGGGCGACGCGGTCCGGTGCCAGGAACACCGCCCGTTCCCAGGCCTGAACAGCGTCCGCCACGCGCCCTGCCGCCAACAGCCGTTCGCCCCGCAAGGCTTCGACCTCGTCCTCGTCGGTGGAAAACCCGTCCCCGAAGGGGTTATTGTCCGATGAAATGATCATCATTCCCTTGTACAGTGTGCGGTGAAAATTCTGGGGGGAAAAATGACCCTGATCGGACTCGTCACCGCCGCTCTTCTGGGAGTGTCGTGGGCTGCGGCCGCCGGCCCGGCAGCCGGCAGCCCGCCCCAGGCGGCCCCTCCCCTGGTGCTTCCGTTGCCCGATGGGTACTGCCCGCTGCTGGGGGGTACCCCCCAGGAGAGCCGTTACCTGTCCTTTCTCACCCAGGCCAACGCCGGCAGCAACATGATGCTGAAGGCCTTTGCCGAGTGTGGTGAACTTTCCGCCTTCCGCGAGGGCAAGATCAAGGGCCTCACCCATCATGGCCAGTATCTGGCCACCCTGACGGGCGGAGTCCTGACCACGGTTCCCTCCGGTACCCGGGATTCCGTGCTGAGCGCCCTGGAGCAGGCCTTGCCCAGGCTGGATATGGCGAGCCTCTCCAAAAAGGTGACCGGCAAGGATGCCGACAAGGAGGTCACCGCGCGACAGGGCATCATCGATCGTGATGACGCGGCGGTCTATCTGGCAACCTTTTCCGAACGCCGGTCCAGGGAAGGCCAGACGGCCGGAGAGGGAACGGAGTCCTTCGCCGGACTGACCGCGATCACGGTGTTGAGGGGCTATATGGTGAGCCTGAATCTCTACCGGCCCTACGATGGCCAGGCCACCTTTGAAAAGCTCTCCGCCGAGTTGCGGCCCATGGTTCGATCCGCCCTCGCCAACAACGGTGTCGATGGACCAGGGAACCCTCCGTCGGCGTCCACAGACAGGCCCCAGGGTGCCGAGTCCGAGGCGTCTTCCCTGGAGGGAGATACCATCATCGGGGGAGGGCTTCTGATCGCCGGGGGCGTGCTGGCGTGGTGGCTCGCCCGCCGTCGGCGCGACATTTCCTGATACTTCCTTCGTTCTCTCATGCCTTCGAGGTTTGCCATGCAAGTCACCCTGGTTCACGTCAGCGTCAAACCCGATCGGGTCGACGACTTCATCGCCGCCACCGAAGCCAACCATCGCGCCTCGGTGCGCGAGCCGGGCAACCGGCGCTTCGATATCCTCCAGCTTCCGGAGGATCCCACCCAGTTCATTCTCTACGAGGCGTACACCACCCCGGAGGACGCCGCAGCCCACAAACAGACGGCCCATTATCTGACCTGGCGCGATACGGTCGCCGACATGATGGCCAAACCCCGCGCGGGCGTTCCGTACCGCTGCCTGTTCCCGGAGGCCTGAACGTGGAACCACGGCTGCCGATACCGCCCTTCGCCATCGCCAGACTGCCCCGCATTCTATTCGGTGAGGGAGCCATCGCCGGACTTGCCGATGAGCTTCGGGTGTTTGGCCGGCGGGTTCTTCTGGTCACCGGGGCAAAATCCTTCCGTGCCGGAGAGGCCTTCGAACGGCTGTGCCGGGACCTTGCGGCACGACAGATGAGCTGGGAGGGAATCACGGTCGACGGTGAGCCCTCCCCCGCTCTGGTGGATCGGGCGGTGGCGGACTGTCGCAAGGGGGGCTTCGCGGTGGTTGCCGGGATTGGTGGCGGCAGCGCCCTGGATGCCGCCAAAGCCATTGCCGGGCTGCTCGGTCCCGGGAACTCGGTGCTGGATCATCTGGAAGGCGTCGGCCCGGAACTACCGTACCAGGGGCCGGCCCTGCCGTTCGTCGCTGTCCCCACCACGGCGGGCACCGGCAGCGAAGCCACCAAAAACGCCGTTCTCAGCGTTCAGGGACCGGATGGCTACAAGAAATCGTTTCGCCACGATGATCTTGTGGCGCGGGTTGCCATCGTCGACCCATCCCTGTTGGCCTCCTGCTCCCGGGACCTGCTGGCGGCAAACGGCATGGACGCCTTCACCCAGCTTCTTGAGTCCCTCGTCTCCCTCAAGAGCAACCCCATGACCGATGCCCTGGCCTGGTCCGGCCTCGCCGCGTTTCGACAGGGTTTCTTTCCGGCCTGGGACGGTGGCGACCCGGTTGCGGCGGCGGCGGGCCGAAGCGGCATCGCCTATGCCTCCCTGCTGTCCGGAATCACCCTGGCTCAGTGCGGCCTGGGTTCGGTTCACGGGCTGGCCTCTCCGCTCGGGGCTTTCTTTCCCGTTCCTCACGGCGTCGCCTGCGGAACCCTGGTGGCGGAGGCGACGGAAATCAACATCCGTGCCCTCAGGGCAAGGACGCCGGACAGTCCGGCCCTGGCCAAGTACGCGAACCTGGGCCGAATTCTGGCCGGAAGCGAAAAGACCCTGGAGGACGGCGAAGCTGCCGAGACCCTGGTCGCCGTCCTGCGCCGTTGGGTGGATACCCTGTCCCTGCCGGGACTCGCGCGCTACGGCATGACGGCGGAGCACCTTCCACGGGTGGTGAAAGAGAGCCGAGGCAGCAGCATGAAAACCAATCCGGTCGTTTTGACGGACGAGGAAATCGGCACGCTGTTGCAAAGACGCCTGGTGGTTGCGAATGCCTGAACGATCTTTTCGCCTCCCCGGACATCAGGAAGAGGGAAACGGGGCTTCGGACAGGCCTCCGACGAGGAGGGTCTGCCAGGAGCTGATCGAGGCCATCGAAGCCATTCCCAACGGCTTTGCCCTGTTCGACAAAACGGAACGGCTGGTAGTCGCGAATTCCCGTTACCGGGAAATTTTCCGCCTATCCGCTCCTCTGCTGGTCCCGGGGTGCCGCTTCGAGGACCATATCCACCTCTGCCTGGAGATCGGCGAGGTCGTGGTCGCCGACGGCCACGTCGAGGAGTGGATCGATCAACGACTACAGGAATTCCGCTCGCCGGAATCCTCCTCGGAACATCCCCTGGCCGATGGCAGGTGGCTGCGTTTCTCCACCTCCCGTATGCACGACGACCACATTGTATGCACCCTCACCGACATCACCGACCTGGTCCACAGGGAACAACGGGCTCACGAAAGCGAAAGACGGTTCCATGCCATCATCGATACGGCGGTCGATGCCATCGTCACCTTCGACCCGGGGGGACGCATCGTCGACTTCAATCCCGCCGCCGCCCTGCTGTTTGCCATCGACCGTGCGGAAGCCCTGGGCCGCAACATCGCCGACCTGGTTCTCCCCCCCCAGATAAGCCCCTACCTCCCGGATGGCTGGAGCGAGACTATCGAGCGCATGGATGGAGCCACGCGCAACCGTCGCTTCGAGTCAGAAGCGACCCGTGCCGATGGGACGCTCTTCCCGATCGAGATGACCATTACCGCCGTACCGCTGGCAGGACGTCAGGTTTTCACCGCCTTCCTCAGGGATATCACCGACAACCTTCGCGCCAAGGCGGAATTGGATGCCTACCGGGAACACCTTGAGGATCAGGTAAACAACCGTACCGCCGCCCTGAAGACGGCAGAGGAGCGTCTGGTCACCGCCATCAACACGTTCAAGGGCGGATTTGCGCTCTATGACAGCAGCGAGCGACTGATCATCGTCAACGACAATCTTCTCAATCTGCTGCCGGAAGTTCGCAGCGCACTGACACGCCAGGCACGGCTGGAAGACGTGACCCGGGCCGTCGCCAACGCCAACGGCTATGCCGAAGCCTGGGTTGCCGAGCGCCTGCGGAAGTATCGAAGCGTCAATGAATTCAGTGCCGAACGCGAACTGGACGATGGCCGCTGGATCGA
Organism: Alphaproteobacteria bacterium; assembly: GCA_046269335.1. Lineage (GTDB taxonomy): Bacteria > Pseudomonadota > Alphaproteobacteria > Rhodospirillales > Rhodospirillaceae > JADFXL01. The sequence continues at coordinate 4,761 of JBKACM010000117.1, forward strand.
AACCAGTGTCCGCCACACTCCAGACAACAGCACCCTGTTCATCCTTACCGATATCACCCAGCACAAGAAGGCCGAGGCGGCGCTGAGACAGGCACTGGAGCGGGAAAAGGAACTTGGTCAGCTCCAGCGGGAGTTCATCTCCATGGCCTCCCACGAATTCCGCACCCCACTCGCCATCATCGACGTCTCCATTCAGCGCCTCCTGAGAAAGCGTGCCACCTTGTCGGAGGCCGACTTCGACATGCTGGGACAGGAAATCCGGGCGGCCGTGACCCGGATGGTTGGCCTCATGGATGCGATACTGCATACCTCCCGCCTGGACTCCGGAACGATCCGTTTCACACCCGGACCCTGCGATATCCGCGCGACCCTGAAGACAGTATGTTCCCGTCAGCAGCAACTGACCTCAACCCACCTCATCCACCTCGATGTGGAATCCCTCCCGGCAAGTCTGGAAGCGGATGAATCCATGCTCGACCAGATTTTCACCAACCTCATCTCCAACGCCGTGAAATATTCTCCTCTGGGTGGCAATGTCACCGTTCGGGGAACGACCGAGGCCGATCATGCCGTAGTCACCGTCTCCGATGAGGGTGTGGGCATCCCCAGGGCCGAATTGCCCCGTCTGTTCCAGCGATTCTTCCGGGCAAAGACCTCGGCCGGTATCTCTGGAACGGGCATAGGACTGTATATCGTGAAGCGCCTCCTGGACATGCACCAGGGGTCGATCGTGGTGGACAGTCGGGAAGGGCACGGCACGACCTTCACCCTGCTTCTTCCCATAAGGAACATGCCGGCCACCGGATATACCGGATATAAGGACAAAGATTAGGACGATGTCGTTTCCTGCATTATAGTACAGTGCTCCCGTCGGAGGGGCTTCGCGGATGAGGTCAGGGTGTCGGCAAAAATTCTTTGCATCGAGGATGAGGCACCGCTGCGGCGCGTGATCGCCGCGGAGTTGCGCGATGCCGGTTACGAAACGCTGGAGGCCAGCAACGGCCGCGAGGGCCTGGATGTCATCCGGGAACACCGCCCGGATCTGGTGCTGTGCGACATCAGTATGCCGATCATGAACGGCTATGAGGCCCTGACCGAGTTGAGGGATCTCGATACCGACTACGCCGACGTCCCGGTCATCTTTCTTTCGGCCCTGACCGACCGGAGAGACTTCATCATGGGACGGCAACTGGGTGTCGATGATTACCTGACCAAACCCGTGGATATGGATCTTCTCCTGGCCACGGTGGCAAGCCGGCTTCAGCGCGTGAGAAAGATGGGCCTGCGCTATGAACAGGAGCGCAGCCGCCTCGACAAGGAGCGTCGAAGGGTCGAGGAGCGCCTGCACCACCTGGAAACCCATGACGAAGCTACCGGACTGGCCAATCTCGCCCTTCTTACCTCGCAGCTGGAGGCGGGAATGGGCGAGGTCGTCGAAGGCTCCGGCCCGGGGGTGATCCTGATCGAAATCGACCGCTTCCGGAGCGTCAGCGCCACCCTGGGCCGTTCCTACGCCGACGAACTCGTGATGATGGCCGCCAGCCGGCTATCGGATACCCTGACGGAAGGTCGCGTACTCGCCCGGGTCAGCGATGAACGGTTTGCCTGCCAGTTTCAAAACGGCGTCACGATCGCGACTCTTGAACAAGTGGCGGACACGGTACGCAGGAACATGGCTGAACCTTACGCCATCGGCGGCCGCAAGATCTTCACCACCGTCGCCCTCGGTCTCGCGGTGCATCCCGACCACGGGGCCACTGCCGACGCCCTGCTCACCCACGCCGAAACCGCCCTGCACGCCGCCATCCGACAGGGCGGCAACTGTTTCCGCTCCTACTCCACCGACATGGCTGTGCGAAGCCTGAAACGGCTCGCCATCGAGGAGGCCTTGCGTTCCGCACTGGAGAGTCATGAGCTGGAGTTGAATTTTCAACCGAAAATGTCCGTGGATGGGAAACGTCTGGTCGGGATGGAGGCACTCCTGCGCTGGAACAGCGCCAGCATGGGGCCAGTGTCCCCGGCGGTCTTCATTCCGGTGGCCGAGGAAAGCGGTATGATCCTGGCCATTGGTGAATACGTCCTGCGGGAGGCCTGCCGACACACCCGGTCGTGGCAGGATATCGGCCTGCCCCAGGAGGTGCAGGTCGCCGTCAACGTTTCGGTGGAGCAATTCCAGCAACCGAATTTCGTTTCCCTGGTGGAGAACGTGCTCCGGGAAACCACCCTGCCCTGCCAGTCCCTGGTACTGGAAATTACCGAAAGCGGCCTGGTGGAGGATGAACGGGACCTGATCGCCACGTTGGGTGCGCTTCGCGATCTTGGGGTAACTCTTTCCATTGACGATTTCGGCACCGGCTACTCCTCCTTGAGTTATCTCGGCCGGCTGCCGGCCCACGAGTTGAAGATCGACCAGTCTTTCGTGCGCGGCCTGCCCGAAACCGCCGGCAGCCGCAGCATCGTCGAGGCGGTGATCGCCATCGCCTCAAGCCTGAATCTGAAACTGGTGGCGGAGGGGGTGGAAACCACGGCCCAGCTCGATTTTCTGCGTCAACGCGGCGTTCCGGTAGCGCAGGGATATTTCTTCTCCCGCCCGCTTTCCGCTTCCGCCTTCGAGGCCTTTTTTCGCGAGCACCTGAACCAGGATTCCAATGCCGAACCTGGGGAGCGGGATGGCAACAGGGCAATCGGGTGAAAATAGGAATTAGGACGCCGCGTTGCTGACGGCAGCATTGCAAACT
>JBKACM010000118.1:0-7485 GCA_046269335.1 Alphaproteobacteria bacterium
GTTGGATCCGAAGATGGTTTAGGAGCAGTTGGTAAGCTTTCTATCGAGGAAATTGGTGTCCCTACTCGGGTCGCCAATGCCTTAATCAAATCAGGTTTTGATACCGTGGTATCGGTTAGCGATGGGGAAATGGAGTCCCGGCACTCGAGAGGAATACGTTATAGGGTTCTGCGTTTGGATCGTCCTGGCGTTGTGGGGCCTCTTCTTGGTAGCGAGAGGGGAGTAGGCCATGAGCGATTTCTGTAAAGAGCATCCGCGGTACAGCGCGAAGCGAGAACCGAACTCGATTTGTGGCAAATGTTGGTCGTTGTGGCATCTCCGATGTCCTGAGCTCAAGCATGACGGGGAGCGGATTAAAGCTGAGGAGGCGGTTCATGGGCGCTAATTGTCCACGCTGTAAGGGGCTGTTGAATCAGCAATGGAACGTCGACCTGCGTATCTGGGAGGCGCACTGCATCACCTGCGGGAATCTGCCGGGAGTTCGGTTACGTCGCGGGGATGGGCGGGAACTCGGAGCGCCGCGGTATTGTAAGGTGTGCAACTTGCGGCCGGTGGCTCGTCTCATGCCGGGGCCCTGGACGCGAGTCTCGGGGGAGATCGAGTTGGCCTACTGTGCCGGCTGCCGGGAGCAGATCAACCGGAAAGCCAGAATGAAAGCGCGGTGGGAGAATGAGCAGCAGGCGGGGCGGCGGAAGAAGAAGGTGGCGGCATGAACTTCCTGAGCCTGCTGACGCTTGCGTTCATTGTGTTGAAGCTGACTGATGCCATTAGCTGGTCATGGGTATGGGTGTTGTCGCCGCTCGGGGTCCAGTTGGTCGCGGTCTTCCTGGTAGAGCTCTTAGAGCAATGGGCGAGGGAGCGCGAGAAGAAAGAGCGGTACGAGGCGTTTAGGAAGAGTGGGTATTGAGCCATGAGAAACCGCGGGGTGTATCGGTATCGGGTGCCGAGTCGGGAAGTGCGGTTGCGTCGGATCTTTAAAGCCCTCGGGTTGATTCCATTATGGTGGTAGCTGCGTATGTCATTGAAATCTAGGGGTAAACCAGGGCGTCCGTCAACGCTTGAAACGAAACGGCGGCGGAACGCAATTGTAAAAAATCTGGCCAAGGGGATGTCGGCGACGGCGGCGCTCGTAGCAGCTGGGTATTCGAAGACCTCGGCGAACTCAGAAGGCTATCGAGTGATCAAGCATCCAGAGATCCAGTCGAAGCTCACGGAAGCGGTCGCTCGGGTGCTGGCGGAAGAGAAGAAGCAGTTTGAAGACATTGTGCGACCGTATGTCAGGGCGTTAGATGCGAAAGTGATTGTCAGGGCGCCCGGGGTTGTCGCCGAGAGCAAGATCCCTGATCATTCTGTGAGAATGGAAGCGGCAGCCCACCTGACGAAGCTCTATCAACCGAAGAATGCTGAAGACGAAGAGAAGGAGGCCGGGAAGACTGGCCCGCCCGTCGTCTATCAGATCAATTTCATCGAAGCCGGGTCGAAACAGCCGGCGCCTCCTGTGCTTGTGTCCAGCTCGCCACCGTCCCCAGCTCCGCAGGGTGCCCCCCCTCCGGTGCCGAGGGTGTCGTTTGTCCACGGCAAGCGCTGAGCAGATCCAAGTCGAATTCATTGAGAAGGTCCAGGAACTCTTTCGTCCGCACCGATACAAAGTGTTGGTGGGCGGGAGAGGCTCGCTGAAATCATGGTCCATTGCTCGGGCGCTGCTGATCGAGGCGTCCTCGAATCCCTACCGGTATCTGTGTGCTCGTGAAGTTCAGAATTCCATCCGCGAATCCGTGCATCAACTCCTATCGGATCAGATCGAACTCCTCGGGATGGGGCAGCGGTTCGAAATCCTCGAGACAGAGATCTACGGGAAAGACATCCACTCGCAGTTCCTCTATACCGGTCTAGCCAAGCAAACCAAAGAGTCCATCAAGTCCTACGAACGAATCAATCGGGTGTGGGTGGAAGAGGCACAAAAGGTGTCGAAGCGCTCGTGGGACATCCTGTTGCCGACGATTCGTGTCCCTGGGTCGGAAATCTGGATGAGTCTGAACCCGGACCTCGAGACCGATGAAACCTACGTGCGGTTTGTAGTGAGCCCTCCTCCTGGGGCCGTGGTTATCCATCTGAATTTCAGAGATAACCCCTGGCTGACGCCAGAATTGGCGATGGAAGAGCAGGTCACGCGGTCACGGTCAAAGGAAGATCACGACAATATATGGGAAGGCAAGCCCCGATCGGCTGCCGAAGGCGCGGTGTATCAGCGGGAAGTCTCAGATCTGGTCGCCCAAGGGCGGTATGCGTTTGCGCCCTACGATCCTCGCCTCAAGGTACACACGATCTGGGATATGGGCTGGAATGTCTGCTCGATCCTCTTAGTCCAGCGCAGCACGAGTGCGATCTACATCATTGGCTACCTGGAGGGGACGCATATTCGTACAGATGAGTGGGCCGCGTTGCTGAATCGCATGCCGTTGAATTGGGGGTGGGATTGGATCCCGCACGATGGGCATTCAGCCGAACGGAAGACGGGCACCTCGGACTATCAAATCCTGATCCAAGCCCGTCGACGGGTGAAGCCTCGAGACCCGAAGGCGGAAGTTTCGGAAGAGCTGGGTGTCAGGATGCTGCGGCAAGCGTTCCCACGGATCTATGTGCATAAGGGCGGGGATGAACTGATCCCGGCGGAATACCGGGTGACGGGCACGCAAACGCCTGTATTGCCAGGGCTGAAGTATCACAACACGGCTCGCCTCCTGGAGTGCTGGAAACGCTACCGGTATGCGATCCCGAAACACGGTGAACCGCAGCATCCGATTGCCGATGAACACGAGCATGCCTGTGATGCGACGCGGATCCTCGCCACGATTGCCGAACGGTTGACCAACGACGACGACTGGACTAGCCAAACCACCATACCGCGGGGGATTGGCTTTGGGGTGTCAGCGGATACGGGCCTCGGAGCGATGGGGTAACTATGAACGGCATTGCGCTCCTTCTAAACCTGGATATGGCCGTCATGCTGGTGTTGGCGGTGGTGGTGATAGTCGCCATGAGTTCCAACAAATGGTATGTGCGGCTGCATCCCGAGGTGGCTGCGAAGATGTTGATGGTGGCGGCATTTCTTGCGCTGGTGTTGGTCAGTTTACACAAGTTTCTGCGGATGGGGGGGTGAGATTATGCATGCAGCCTTAGCCGAGATTGAATTACCGGGCTCTGTAGTCGATGCGCTCCAGGAGTCGCGCCAGGAGGAGGAAGAGGCGCACTTGGCCAGGATCAGCAAGCTGACCGAAACCTTCCTCGACAGGCGCAAAGAAGCGATCGATGGCCGGCAGCAAAGCGGGATTGAAGACATCTGGAAGTATTGCGAAGACGCATATATCGGCATCGATCACGCCAACGCCCATGAATTCCATTCGAACCGCTGGATGAAGCCGATGAGCCCGGACGGGCCGGTGACGAAGGACGGGAATAAGATTAAGGACGATCGGTGCTCCATCTTCATTCCGTTCACCAGGCGGTATGTCAATGCTGGGGTAGCCAAGGTCCAGGAAATCTTGCTTGCGCCCGATGAAAAGCCGTTCGACGCAAAGCCGACGCCCGTCCCTGAGCTCGTGCAGCAGCTCAAAGATACCCGGCAGGTGGAACAAAATGGAACAAAGCTGGAGCGGGATCCGACGCCAAAGGAAGTGAATCCGGGGACAGGGGGCACACCTCAGAACCCGCTGCCGTTGATGGAAGCCCCGGAGACGGATACGACGCAGGCCGAAGGCAAGCCCTTGACCTATGCGGAGCTCGCCCAAGAGGAGATGCAGAAGGCGCTGGATGCGGCCGAGTCCGCTGCGAAACGCATTCACGATGTCATGGTGGAATGTCGGTTCAACCTGCACGATCGGCGAGTGATCCAGGACGGCGGGCGGATCGGGGTGGGCATCATGAAAGGGCCGATCCCGAAGATCAGCCGGTCGGTGGTCGCGTACAAAGATGACAGTGGCGCACAGGTGATTGAACTCCGGGAAAGTATTGTCCCGTCTTTCTCGCGGGTGGCCCCACAGAATTTCTACCCAGATCCGGGATGTGGGGAGAACATCCAGGACGGCAGCCATACCTGGGAGCGGGATGACCTGTCCCGGTCGGCCTTGCAGCGGCTCGCCAAGGAACCAGGCTACAGCAAGCGAGCGATTGCCCGGATCCTCAAAGAGAATCCTCAACGGGTGGTCGACACGCAGCAGTATCAGCACATGCAGCAGGGGGCAAAGGATCTCTTGCCGTATGAGGCCTGGTTCTTCTACGCCACGATTACCAAAGATGAGTACATGATCCTCCAAGAGGACATGAACGTGCCGGATCTGGATGAACTCGATGAGCTCGAGGACGTGTACGTGCAAGGCACGATTGTGAACGATCAGATCATTCAACTGGTCCGGCAGCCGAACGAGAAGAGCGGGCAATTCCCCTATCACATTTTCAACTGGCTGAATCGGGAAGGCTTCTGGGCCGGAATCGGGATTGCCGAACAGGGTATGCCCGCACAGCGGGTGATCAATGGGGCGGTCCGGCGATTGATCGACAATGCAGGCTTCTCCGCGGGGATGCAGCTCATTGTCGACACGGATCTGATTGAGCCGGCGAAGGTCGACGGGGAACCGAACAACTGGAAGCTACAAGCGGTCAAGGTCTGGATCAAGAAAGCTGGCGTGATGATCGACGACATGCGGAAGGCGATGCATGTCATTCAGTTCCCAAACGCGCAAGCCCAGCTCTCGTGGATCATCGAATTTGGGATTCGGCTCTGGGAAGAGACCACAAATCTCCCCTTGGTCACGCAGGGCTGGAGCGGGAAGACGACCCCGGAAACCCTGGGCGGGACCGAACTCCAAGACTCCAATGCGAACCAGATGCTTCGGGATGTGGCCCAGAATCACGACCACGGCATTGTGGTGCCGGCGGTGCTGCAGCTCCAAGAGTGGAACATGCTGGATCCGAACGTCCCCTTCGCCGAGAAGGGCGATATGAAGGTCCATGCCCGAGGGTCCACGGCCATGCTCGATCGGTATCTCCAGCGGCAGGTCTATGAGAAGCACATGCCGATGCTGGTGCAAGGAAGCCGGATGTTCAAGATCGACCCCGAGAAGCTGATCGATGAAGTGTGGCGCGGGTATCGGTTGAATCTCCGAGCGATCCAGTACACCGATGCCAAGTGGAAGGAGTTGAACAACCAACCGCCGCCGGAAGACCCGCAAGTGCAAGCCGCGAAGGTGAAGGCCGAGTTGGAAATGAAGCGGTTGGAGATGACGCACGATTACAACATGAAAGAGCTGGCGCTCCGGAAGGAGATTGCCCAGTTCGACTATCAAGCAAAACTGTTGCAGTACTCCACGCAGAAAGAAATCTCGCTGGATCAGGCGAAGAAGGATCTCGCCAAGACGTCAATGGAGCTCGCCACACAGAAAGAGCTGTTCTTTGCAAAGGGTGGGGCCGCGCCGGAAGTGGCGACTCCAGCGATGGAGCCAGTTGGTAGAGCGGAGGACGGGCAGGCGTTTCAGAAATGACGGTTCCCATCGGTCCGCTATTAGCCCCTGGTGCGGGGCGAAGCTGGAGGCGGTTCAGAAGTAGGGAGGGCTTATGGAAGATTTTGAGTTCAGTACACTCGGGGATACCGTTGGTAGGTCGTTTCGTGTGTCGGGATTCGTCAGTGGTGGCGTCTTGCGAGATGCCAACTTTGACGCAACGCAATATGTGCGGCGGAACCTGGCCCGACAGTTAGCTGAGCAAATCCTCGCCGATCGGAAGTTTTTCTCTTCGACCGAGGTCCCTGGACTACGTGCTCTCCGGGTGAATGCCGAGGCGATCGTATTGACGCGGGAGGAATGGCACCGGGAACGGCTGGAGGCGTATCTCCAGGGCAAGCGCAGTTCGTTCGATGCCGATCCGATTGTCAGTGAGAAGCTGGAGGTTGAAGACCGGATGTATTCTACGGAGGAAGTCGTCGCGGCGTTGTCAGAGCTGTGCCGGGAGGTGCTGGACAAGACCCATCCGGGCTGGCGCGATGTCGTTGGATTGCCAGATTGCGACGGTAATGTTCCTTCGTCGCTGCCCTATCGTCAGTGGCTCGATACGCAACCTGAAGACTACCGGTATCTCGTTCTGAATACCTACCGTCCGGTCGTCATTGGTGAGTCCATCGACAAGTTTCGTGAGTGGCTGCAGTGTGAGGAGGCGTTTCGGGAATAACGAAAGGAGGCTCCCATGAAGAAGAAATCCGGCAAGAAGAAGTGCTAAGGACCCCGTGAGACCGTGACTCACGTTAAATATTCACGGTGGAGGCCAGACGGTTTGCCCGCTTCCGGGGGTTGAGCGTTATCAGCCCCCACACACCAAGGAGTTGGGAAGTGCCGGCACGGGATCATGAGGAGTAAGACATTATGAGGTCGACAACCTACATTGAAGAACCAATTGATGCCCAAGTGCGTTGGGGTGGGTGTCAAGACCCTCGAGGGGTGTTGGTAGTGGGGCAGTCATACGAAGTGGCGCGGGTGGAAGTGCATATGAACCATACAAAGATCCATTTGGCCGGATTCCCTGGTAAGGGGTTCAATTCTGTCAATTTCGATTTGAATATCTCCGAAGAGATTGACAGATGGCGAAGAAATCCACGTGAGACCTCATGAGGTTTGCCAGCTATCGCTCTACGCACGGCAAAGATTGGCTGGTGCTCTGCATCGTGAAGCGCTGGCGCCCGCTCTATGACCGATTGAATCGGTTTCTTTCGCAAGATACAGGGTTGGCTCGTTGGCACATTATCACCGAGGAGAAATTCAATGGAATTCACGCCCGCCGATCGAGACTCAGTAACCTGGCAGAAGCTCAAGACCTATCTCCAGGCACGGTTACAGACACACCGGACGCGCAATGACGGCAGGATGTCTGAGGCGGACCGGAATTTCCTCATTGGCCAGATCTTCGAAGTGCAAACCATTCTCGGACTGGAACAGCCGAAGCTGACGATGAAAGGCTGACGTTATGGGAAACTCCCGAACCTGTCCGCGGTGTGGGGCACCGGCCACGAAGGCGATATATGCCGGGTTTCCGATGTGGCTCTGCATCGATCTGGTGTCCTGCTCGACAGTATTCGGGTTTTGGTCGTGGGTCATGCTGTATCTCCCGTATAACGGTGTGTTCATTCGGTACGATTGGTATTTCTCTGGGCTCTGGTACTTTTTCACTCACCGAAAGGACGACCTGTGAAAGCAACGCGCTCCTGGCTCTGGGCGTCGGAAGTGGCCGAGCTATGCCAAGTCTCTCGCTCCACCGTCTACAACTGGATCGAATGCGGCAAGATCCTGACCATCCTCAACGTCCCTCCCTACAAAATCCCACGAGCCGAGGTCGATCGGCTACTCAATCCACATTTGCTGTCCAAATAGTCCAGCCTGCCCATACGGGTTTACCTACCTCGTGATACTGCCTCAGTAGAAGTGTCTGTACCGGACCTTTTGC
>JBKACM010000119.1:0-7413 GCA_046269335.1 Alphaproteobacteria bacterium
CGAACGATCGCGCGGGCGCTCAATGCGCCATTCCCAGACCGTGATGAGTCAAGCTCATCTCGGTCTGGTATGATATCACACATCCAGGTCCCGAAGAAACCGTGCCCGTTCCTGAATGAACTGGAACCGCAGTTCCGGCTTGCGCCCCATCAGGCGTTCCACCAGCCGTCTTGTCTCGGCTGCTTCTTCCTGTTCCTCCTCGGTACGGCCGGCGGGAATGGTCACCCGCAGCAGGGTGCGCCGGGACGGGTCCATGGTCGTCTCCCGCAACTGCTGCGGCGGCATTTCGCCCAGGCCCTTGAAACGGCTGACTTCCACCTTGCCCTTGCCGGAAAAGGCGGTCTTCATCAACCGTTCCTTGTGGGCATCATCACGGGCGTAGACCGACTTCGCCCCGTGGGTCAGCCGGTACAGCGGTGGTATGGCCAGATACAGACGGCCGGCCGCGATCAGCCCGGGCATTTCCCGGTAGAAGAATGTCATCAGGAGAGAGGCGATATGGGCACCATCCACATCGGCATCGGTCATGATGATGACCTTTTCGTAGCGCAACTTCTCTCCGTCGTAACTGTCCCGCAGGCCGCAGCCCAGAGCCTCCACCAGGTCCTTCAATTCCTGATTGGCGGCCAGTTTGTCGGCAGAGGCGGAAGCGACGTTGAGAATCTTGCCCTTGAGCGGCAAGACCGCCTGGGTTTCCCGGGACCGGCCCTGCTTGGCGGAACCGCCGGCCGAGTCCCCTTCCACCAGGAAAATCTCGGTGCCACCGGCCACCTGTCGGGAACAGTCGGCCAGCTTGCCCGGAAGCCGCAGCCGCCTGGTGGCGGTCTTGCGGGCCGTTTCCTTGGCCTGCTTGCGGCGCTGGCGATCCTCCGCGCGCTCGATCACGAATTCCAGCAGCGCCCTGGCGGCATCGGTATCGCCGGACAGCCAATGGTCGAAGGGATCCTTGACCGCCGTCTCCACCAGCCGTGTGGCTTCGCTCATGGCCAGACGTTCCTTGGTCTGTCCCTGAAACTGAGGCTCGCGAATGAACAGGGACAGCATGACACAGGCCCCGCCGGCCACGTCCTCCGCCGTGATCGAAGCCGCTTTCCGGTTGCCTACCATCTCGCCATAGGATCGCAGGGAGCGGGTCAGGGCATTGCGCAGACCGGCTTCATGGGTTCCGCCCTCCGGCGTCGGGATGGTGTTGCAGTAGGAATTGAAGAACCCCTCCTCATCCAACGGCCACGCCACCGCCCATTCCACCCGTCCCATATCATCGGCGAGCCTCGCCTCGCCGACAAAGATCTTGGCGGGCTGCGTGGGTCGTGTCCCCAGAATCTCGGCCAGGAAATCAACGAGCCCTCCCGGGAAATGCAATACCGCTTCCGGAGGGGTCGGGTCGCCGGCCTCGATCAGGGAGGGATCACACCGCCAACGGATCCGGACGCCCCGGAACAACGTCGCTTTCGAGCGGCACATCCGATACAGAAGCCCGGGACGGAAGCGGGCCAAGGGGCCGAATATTTCCGCATCCGGCCTGAATTTGATGGCGGTACCCCGTCGGTTCCGCGCCGCCCCGGCCTGTACGAGGCGGGTCATGGGCCTGCCCCTGGCGTATTCCTGCCGCCACAGAACCCGATCCCGCGCCACCTCTACGGTCAAACTTTCCGCCAGCGCGTTGACCACTGACAGGCCCACGCCATGCAAACCGCCGGCCACCTTGTAGGCACCGCCGCCGAACTTGCCACCGGAATGAAGCGTTACCAGAATGACTTCCAGGGCCGAGATATCGGGAAATTTCGGATGCGGATCGACAGGGATGCCCCGGCCGTTGTCCCGCACCGTCACTTCGTTCGGCGCGGAAAGATCGATTTCGATTTCCGTGGCATGGCCAGCCACCGCCTCATCCATGGAATTGTCTAGCAACTCGGCGACAAGGTGGTGTAAAGCGCGCTCATCGGTGCCGCCGATGTACATGCCGGGACGGCGACGGACGGGCTCCAGACCCTCCAGGACTTCGATATCCTTGGCGGTGTATGCGTCGGAGTGCTGCGGGAGGCCTTGGAACAGATCGGACATGGCGGACAGTATAAGCAGCGAGGAACTCGATGGAAAGCGCCACGCAACGGGAGATCCTTCAGGAACAGACCCTTCAGGGACCCCAGGGCGTTCTCTCGACCCGTACCCTGGCCATGCCGGCGGACTGCAATCCGTGGGGGGATATTTTTGGCGGCTGGCTGATGAGTCAGATGGACATGGCCGCTTCCCTGGCGGCTCACCGGCATGCCCGCTGCCGCGTGGTCACCGTCGCCGTGGACAAGATGGAGCTGCTTCTGCCCGTGTTCGTTGGCGATGAGCTGTCGTGCTATACCGTGGTGGTCCGTACCGGTCGCACCTCCATTACCGTCAAAGTGGAAGCCTGGGTCCACCGCCGCGACGACGGAGACTTGGCCAGGGTCACCGAGGCCGTGTTCACCATGGTGGCCATCGGGGAGGACCGTCGCCCCCGTTCGGTGCCGCCTCTTGTCGTTTGACATGCCGCCGCGACTTGTCGCGGCCGGACGGCATAGTTCCTGGGGAGTACCGGGTACGCCTTTCGGCACTGTCCATTTTCCTGATTTGGGCGGTTCTTGCCTTCAACCCCGGCTGTGCTATCCTCTCCCGACTGGGCGTTCCCCGGGCGGGGGTCTGGGAGCAAGCTGGGAGAATGGGAATGGATTTCGGGCCGATGGGGCGCTTTTTTGCGCCGCGAACCGTTGTCTTGGGTGCCTTTGCGGTGATCCTGGCCGGGGTATCTGCCTGTACGGGCGTCAATAACGCCCCCGGCACCCCCACCAGTTACAGCGATCCTGGTACCGCGCCGCCTCCGCCCCAGGGACTCGGCATTCAGAGCAACGACATCGTGTCGATGACCGACCAGATGATGCGCGACATGTTGACCGAGCCCAGGCTTGCCGCCCAGGCCAAACCGCCGCGGGTGATCCTGGACGCCGAATACTTCCACAACGAAAGCCGCGATGGCCGTGTCAACACCAACACCATCACCGACCGTTTGCGCGTGTCTCTGAGCCGGGCTTCCCGGGGCCGGATGGTCTTCGTCGGCCGGCACTATGCCGGCATGGTGGAGAGCGAGCGGCAGGTGAAGCGCGACCGTGTCACCGACACCGGCACCCAGGGTCTGGCGGCCAAACCCATGGGGGCAGATTTCCGTCTTGGTGGCCGCATCACGGCACTGGCGGAACGAGGCGCGCGATACACCCAGATTGTTTTCGAGATGGTGGATCTGGAGACCAGTGAAATCGTCTGGAGCGGCATGTACGAATTCAACAAGACCAGCTTCAATGCCAACACGGCGGGCGAGATCGACGTCGCACCGGAGAAGAAGTAGGGGTTACGGGCCATGGATCACTGGACCCGGTTTTCGTGGCGGCTGTTTTTTCTGGTGATTGCATTGGGGGGGCTGCCCGCCTGCACCGGCGTCAACAACGCTGCCGGTACGCCTACCAGCTACAGCGATCCCGGCACGGCGGGGCCGGTCCAGGGTATCGGCATCGAATCCCAGGATATCGTGTCGATGACCGACCAGATGATGCGCGACATGCTGTCCGAACCCAGACTGGCGGCCCAGAAACGACCGCCCAACATCATCATCGATGGCGAGTACTTCAAGAACGCCAGTTCCTCGCGCATCAACAAGAACGTGATTACCGACCGCCTGCGCGTTTCTCTCAATCGTGCCGCCCGTGGCCGGATGGTGTTCGTCGGGCGGCACTACGCCGACATGGTGGAGAGCGAGCGGAAGGTGAAACGTGACGGCGTCACCGATACTGGCACTCAGGGTATGGCAGCGGGAACCAAGGGTGGAGACTATCGGCTGGGGGGTCGCATCAGTTCGATCGATTCCATGGACCCTAAAACCGCCACAAAGAGTCGTTATACCCTGATCGTGTTCGAGATGGTGGACCTGGAAACCAGCGAGATCGTCTGGAGCGGTCAGTACGAGTTCTCCAAGAGCAACCAGGACGACATCATTTATCGATAAAACATCCGATGGACGTTGGCTGAAGAAGGTTCGGTAACCGGTTGAATTCAGGGTGATTGTGATGCGTTCCGAGAATGGTTCTTTCGTCAGGGTCTCCTGGTTGCGCGTTCTGATACCGGGTATCATGCTGTCATCGCTTGGTGCCTGCGATTACACCAGAACCATCGAGCCCGCCCCCATGTGCAACATGTCGGCCATCGACAGCCAGCGACGTCTGGTTGCCGTGCCGGGCGTAGGCGGCCAGGAGTCTCCTCTCACCGAGGCCCCGCTCAACTCGGTGAACGTGACTGACTTCGCCATCACCAACAAGGTCTTTGTCCGCCAGGTGGCGGCCTCGCGGACGGCGACGGGAACGGTGATGGTATCCTCGGACATCATCAACTGCACCGATCATCCGCTCCAGATGGAGGCCCGGACCCAGTTCTACGATGAGAAACGGATGACGTCGGAGCCGGTAAGTGCCTGGAAGCGGGTCTACCTGGATCCGCGGACTTCCAACACCTACCAGGAAAGCTCCATCGGCCGTGAGACCGTGAAGTACTACCGGGTGGAAGTACGGGAGGGACGGTGATGGCCACGCGCGGGACCGGTGTTGACGGACGCTGGAAGACCGGAATGCTGGCGGTGATGATGTTTGCGGCCTGGGGCGGGGAAGCCCCGGCCCAGACCATGGGGGGGTCGGTGGCTCCCCTGTCGGAGGTTCCGGTCTACGAGGCACCGCCCCGGGACGGTCAGGTCCTGGCGCCCCCTTCGGGCCAGGATGCGGCGGCCCAGGCTGCCCGGGAGGGGGCACGACTTGAGAAGTTCCGCACGGCCTACCAGGGCCGGGGTCGGCCTCGCCTTGCCATTTTCTGGAACCGGGAATTCGGGGACACGTTGGCCGAGTGGTACGGGGACGAACGGGTCAAGATCACCCGCAACGATGGTTTCAATCTGACCGGCGACCATAACCAGAGCGGAACCACCAGTGGGGCGACCCTGGTTGAGAACCAGCACCGGATCGCCTCCGGTTCCGCCCGGGCACAGCCGACCGAAAGCTGGACCTGGGAATTTCAGGATGGCTTCCTGGCTCCCTTGCTCCAGGCTGGGGCGGTGGTCGTGGACCGGGCCGCCATCGCCCGCTTTACCGCCATCAAGAGTGGCGGGGCCGAGGCTCCGACCGTGGAGGCGACGTCGCTCCAGAACATGGCTGACTATCTGGTGGAAGTTCTCATGGCTCCGCAGGCTCTTTCCACCACCGGCTTCGAACTGCATGCCAGGGTGATCGACACCCGTACCGGGCAGCTTCTCAGCCAGGTCAACAGCAGAAGCATGGAAGGCTGGGAACCCCGTGAAGAGTACGTAGCCACCGAACACGGCTACTTCAAACCCGACGAGGACAACCAGCGCTTCGGGCCCGAGGATCAGAACCGCCGCTACAAGGCCGGTCCCGACGGCTACACCCGTCAACACAAGCCGCCGAAGCTGCGCAAGGTAGCCCTCCAATTGTCTTACAATGTCATGGATGGCATGACGAATGCCTGGATGCGCTGACGAAGGGGAGTTTCCACGATGAAATGGCGTATGGCGATAGCCCTGGCGGCAACGCTGGTTGTGGGATGCGAGTCGACGGGGGCGGGTTACAGGCAACCGGTTGGTGCCGTTCTGGGCGGTGTTGGCGGGGGCTGGCTCGGTTCCCGGATTGGTTCCGGGGCCGGGCGTCTGGCCGCCATTTCCGGAGGGGCTTTCCTCGGCAGCCTCCTCGGCAGCAACATCGGTGCCTCTCTGGACCGGGCCGACAGGGTCTCCTCTGCCCTTTCCTCCTCCTCCTCCGGCCACAGGGAAGTTACCGTGGTAAGAGTCATCGAACCGACGCGCCTCCTGGGTCCGATTCGCAACACCCCAGGGTACGATATCGGCGACCGAACGGCTCCCTACTGGTGGCGGACCCAGATTTCCAACGAATTTTCTCCCCTGCCGCCCTATTTCGCCCCGGAAGATGCGGTGCGGGCTGTCCCGCCGCTTTCGGTATCCCGCTGCGAGTCCGGTCCCTGCGGCCCAGGGACCGCGACCCCATAAAGGGGAGCGCGAGGGGCCCCCGGCCCCTCGTATTCTTACTTTCCGGAAGATATGGACGTGGACTTGCGGAATCATAAAACTCTCCCGCTCCTCCTGGCCACTTTCCTGATCCTGGCCACTGTTCTCTTCCCCCCGTCGGCCCAGGCCGTGGAGCGGCGGGTTGCCCTGGTGATCGGCAACGGCGATTACTTGAATACCGCCAAGCTCCCCAACCCGCCCAATGACGCCGGACTGATAGCCGAGGCCCTGAAATCCGCCGGTTTTACCCTGGTGGGCGGCAAACCGTTGCTGAACGGGGATCGTTCCGCCATGGAAAGGAGTATACGCGAGTTCGGTAATGCCCTCCAGGGGGGGGCCATCGGACTGTTCTACTACTCCGGCCATGGGGTGCAGGTGAAGGGCTCCAACTACCTGATTCCCGTGACGGCGAATCTGGTCAAGGAATCGGATGTGAAGTATGAGCTGGTGGACGTCGGATTTGTTCTGGACGAAATGTCCAACGCCGGCAACCGGCTCAACATCGTCATCCTGGACGCCTGCCGCAACAATCCGTTCGGGGGCCGTTCGTTCCGTGCCATGTCCTCGGGTCTGGCCCAGGTTACGGCTCCCGCCGGTACGGTGATCAGCTACGCGACCCAGCCCGGGAATGTCGCCATCGACGGAGCCGGCAGCAACAGTCCCTATACCGAGGCTCTGGCCGAGTCGATCCGCCAGCCGGGCCAGGATGTTTTCGCAACCTTCAACACCGTCGGCCTGAAGGTCAAGCAGACGACCGGCGGCCAGCAGCAGCCGTGGCTGTCTACCTCACCCATCGAGGGGCAGTTCTACTTTTCCGGGACCCCGGAGATCGCGACACCGGTGTCAACCCCGGCGTCCGTCGATCCGGCGTCGGTGGAGTTGGCCTTCTGGGATACGATCAAGAGCAGCTCCGACCCGGCGGACTTCCAGGATTACCTGACCCGATATCCGACCGGCCAGTTTGCCGGCCTGGCACAACGCAAGCTGGCCTCTTTCAGCAAGGTCCAGAAGGCGGTAGCCACGACGGATCCGGCGATGGCGGAGGCTCCGCCACCCCTGGCGGCACCGGAGGAGGTTGCCGACGGACCGACGCTTCTGGACTCCTGGCGCAGCGGTTACATCCGCAAGGGGGGGTTCCTGCAACGGAGCCGGTAAAGCGAAGGGGCGAGGGGACTTGTCCCCTCGCTGATTTCGACAGAGCTTTCTTCAAAGAGGAGGTTGTCAAAAGGATCAGGCGTTACATTACAGGCATGGTGACAAAAACGCTCCCAGATCGGGAGGGAGATTCTCCCATGTCGCCCATCTGCAAA
>JBKACM010000011.1:0-23173 GCA_046269335.1 Alphaproteobacteria bacterium
GGCGGAACCGGATGGCGCGTTGTATGTGGATGCCATACGGCAATTGTTCCAACTGGAAGAAGCCTCATAGAGACAGCCTATGCCATTACCCGCACCTCAACGGCTACGCGGATGGTGCTTCTGGTGATGGTGGTGATACCGTTCTGGACGTCCTTTCTCATCCGGGTGTACGCCTGGATCGGCCTGTTGAAGAACGAGGGCGTGATCAACAACCTGCTTCTGGCCCTGGGGCTGATCGAGGAGCCCTTGCCACTGCTGCACGGCCCGTTCGCCGTCTACGTCGGCATCGTCTATTCGTACCTGCCGTTCATGATCCTGCCCTTGTACGCCACGCTGGTCCGGCTGGAGCCGGAACTGCTGGAGGCGGCGTTGGATCTGGGCTGTCGGCCATGGCGTGCCTTTCTGGCAGTGACCCTGCCCCTGTCCATGCCGGGAGTGATCGCGGGATCGATGCTGGTGTTCATTCCCGCCGTCGGCGAGTTCGTCATTCCCGACCTGCTGGGTGGGCCAGACACGGTGATGATCGGACGGGTATTGTGGAACGAGTTCTTCGAAAGTCGCGACTGGCCGGTCGCGGCGGCGATAACGGTCGTCCTGCTGGGGCTCCTGGTAGGCCCCATCGTCGCCCTGCAACAGATGCGGGAACGCCACCGCCCGGCCGATGCGGCCAGAGCCTGAACAGGTATCCCGGAAATGAATTACCGCCGCTCGTACCTGCCGTTCACGATACTCGCCTTCGGCTATGCCTTCCTGTACCTGCCGGTACTATCCCTGATCGTGTACTCCTTCAATGTCTCCCGCCTGGTCACCGTGTGGGGGGGCTTTTCCGTCAAATGGTACGGAGAACTATTGCACAACGAGCCCATCCTGCGCGCTGCCGGACTGAGCCTGAGGATCGCCGCCATCACCGCCACGATCGCGGTGGTTCTTGGTACCCTGCTCGCGGTGGTACTGACCCGTTTCGGCCGTTTCCGGGGGCGCGGTATCCTGTCAGCCCTGAGCACGGCCCCCCTGGTCATGCCGGACGTCATCGCCGGCCTGTCGATTCTGCTCCTATTCGTGGCCTTGCAGGAATGGATCGGTTGGCCGGACGGTCGCGGCGTCACCACCATCGTTATCGCCCATGTCACCCTCAGCATGGCCTATGTGGCGGTGGTGGTGCGGTCCAGGCTGGCCCACACGGACAGGGCCCTGGAGGAGGCTGCTCTCGATCTGGGGGCACGACCGTGGAAAGTCTTCCTGGTCATTACCCTGCCGATCATCTCGCCGGCACTGCTGGCCGGCTGGTTGCTGGCGTTTACCCTGTCCCTGGACGACGTCGTGGTGGCAAGCTTCGTTTCCGGCCCAGGCTCCACGACCTTGCCCATGGTGGTCTATTCGAGCATACGCCTGGGATTGAGCCCCCAGATCAACGCCCTGGCCTCCATCATCGTCGTGCTGGTGACCTCGGCCATTACCCTGGTGGGGGTTCTGATGTACCACTTCGACGGCAAAACCATGAAACATGAAGGGAATTCCCTGGGATGAGACCGTAATGCCCACCGTTCATGACAACGATCTTCTCCTCAGCGAACTGATGTCCACCTGGATGTGCCATGCCCTGGTGGGATCGGTCGGTGCCGTGGTCAATGGCCTGGAGCTTCTGAGGGAGGATCCCTCCGCCCTGGCCGAAACGATGGTCCTCCTGGACGCGAGTGCCCTGGCAACGACACGGCGGTTGAAGTTCTTTCGGGCAGCCTTCGGCCAGAGCGTTGCCGGAGCCCGTGGGGATGCCCAGGCCTTTCGAACGGTACTGGAGGAATTTCTGGCCATCTCCCGCAGCCCCGGCGGAGCCGTCATCGTCCACTGGCCCAGCCTGCCGGCAGAGCGTCGATTTGACCAGAGCGTCTACCGCCTGGTGCTGCTTCTCGCCCTGCTGGCCATGGACTGCCTGCCCCGTGGGGGTACCATCACCATTTCCGCCGAGGAGAAACCGGCCCCCCCAGGCATCTCCCTGGTTCTGGACGCGGCAGGGCGCAGCGCGCGGCTGGATGCGGGTGTGGCGGCGGCCCTGCGTCCAGAGTCTCACGCCTCCCCTTCCTCCGTTGATTCCCTCGTCCCCCGCAACGCCCCGGCCGCATTTGCAGCCAGCATGGCGCGCAGGCTGGGCGGAAACATCACCTTTCAGACCGGTCCGGAGCACGTCATCCTCTCCGCCGTGTCCCTCCAGCCGGAGACAATCGACACCCAGACGTGACGCCACGACGAAATGTGCTTGGCTTTTTGCTCAACAACGGTGAATCTGGTGGAGGATTCGCAAAAGGCCATTTGAAGTCGTTGCGGCCTCGGGAACATTCCGCCTCTGTAGGAGGTTGGTCCCTTGGCTGTTCCGGCTGGGTCCATGGGGTTTGTTGCCTGCGGAGGAAGATTCATGGATGATCTCTTGAGCGAGTTTTTGACTGAGACGTCGGAAAGTCTGTCCACGCTCGATCTGGAACTGGTCAACCTGGAGCAGAATCCCAACGACGCCGGTATTCTTTCGAACATTTTCCGACTGGTCCACACCATCAAGGGAACCTGCGGCTTTCTAGGCCTGCCCAGACTGGAAAGTCTGGCTCACGCCGGGGAGAACGTGCTGGGCAAGTTCCGGGACGGGGAGTTGGAGGTCAGTCAGAACGCGGTTACGGTCATCCTTTTGACCATCGACCGGATCAAGGAAATCCTGACCTACCTGGAGGCCAACGAGACCGAGCCGGAGGGCAGCGATACCGATCTCAAGGATCGACTCAATGCCCTGGCCGAGGGTCGCGATGCCGAAGGTCCTGTGTCGCCGAGTCGGGCCGCTGCTGCGGCTCCGGCGACCAAGCCTGCGCCGGTGTCCGAGTCTGCGGCGGAGCCTGTGCAGGGCTCCGAGGATGGACCGGTGCTGGACAGCAACGGCTTCCCCGTGGCTTCGGAACTGCTGGCGGAAGTCGAGGCCGCCCTGGCCGCCGGCAAACGCTCGGCCAGCGAAATGGAGCTGCGACGGGAGATGGAGGCGGAGCGCCGGCGGGAGGCCGCCATCGCCGCCCGCGAGGCGGAGGCCGAGGGACGGGCCGCCGATCCCGTACTTGGGGCACCGGTACCGGTATCCACCGGCAGAGCACTGGCGACGACGGATCCGGAGCCCAAGCAGCCCGGCAAGGAGGCCAAGGAGTCGGCGATTGCCGCCCAGACGATCCGGGTCAATGTGGAACTTCTTGAAAACCTCATGACCCTGGTGTCCGAGCTCGTGCTTACCCGCAATCAGCTCCTCCAGATGGTTCGAGGCAGTGACGATTCCGAGTTTGCGGCCCCCCTGCAACGCCTGTCCCACATCACCACCGACCTTCAGGAAGGGGTGATGAAGACCCGGATGCAGCCCATCGGCAATGCCTGGGCAAAACTGCCGCGCATCGTTCGCGATCTGTCCCTGGAAATGGGCAAGAAGATCGACCTCCAGATGCATGGTGCCGAAACGGAGCTGGATCGTCAGGTGCTGGAGTTGATCAAGGATCCCCTCACCCACATGATCCGCAATTCCGCCGACCATGGACTTGAGCCTCCGCAGGAGCGGCTTTCTGCCGGCAAGTCGGAACTCGGGATCATCTCCCTGAACGCCTACCACGAGGGCGGCCACATCATCATCGAGGTTGCCGACGACGGTCGCGGACTCAACATACGCCGCATCAAGGAGAAGGCGGTTATGTCCGGGCTCGCCACTGAATCCGAGATCGAGAACATGTCCGACCAGCAGGCAGCCCAGTTCATCTTCAAGGCCGGGCTGTCAACCGCCGAGAAGGTGACCTCCGTATCGGGACGGGGCGTCGGCATGGACGTGGTCCGGACCAACATCGAGAAGATCGGCGGGACCATCGAACTGAAGACTGCTGCCGGTCGTGGTTCGACCTTCGTGATCAAGATTCCGCTCACCCTGGCCATCGTGTCGGCCCTGATCGTCGAGTGCGGCGGCGAGCGTTTCGCCATCCCGCAGATCAGCGTACTGGAACTCGTGCGGGTCACCTCCAATTCCGAACACCGGGTGGAGAAGATCAACGACGCGCCGGTTCTCAGACTCCGGGACCGCCTGTTGCCGCTGGTGTCCCTGGCCAAACTCCTCAAGATCGAGAAATCGGATCAGGGCGATCGCCAGGAGGTCTTCGTCGTCGTGGCGCAGGTGGGGACCTATACCTTTGGCATTATCGTCGATCGGGTGTTCGACACCGAGGAAATCGTGGTCAAGCCGGTGGCCCCGATCCTGCGCAACATTTCCATGTTCTCGGGCAATACCATCCTTGGGGACGGCAGCGTGATCATGATTCTGGACCCGAACGGTATCGCCGGGGCGACCGGGGAAGCCATGGTCGGCAGCAGTCAGGCAGCGGAGGCCGCCGCGGTGCGCGATCGCAGCAGCGAGGACAAGACGTCGCTCCTCATCTTCCGTGCCGGCGGTCCCGATCTCAAGACCGTCCCCCTGGCCCTGGTGGCGAGGCTCGAAGAAATCGAGGTTAACAATATCGAACATTCCTACGGCAAACCGGTGGTGCAGTACCGCGGCCAGCTCATGCCGCTGGTTCCCATGGACATGGGATGTGATCTCACCGGCGAGGGCCGCAGACCGGTTCTGGTGTTCGCCGACCGCGAACGTTCCATGGGTCTGGTGGTGGACGAGATTGTCGATATCGTCGAGGATCGTCTGAAGGTTGAGTTGAAAGCCGACCAGCCAGGTCTGATCGGAACCGCCGTGATCAACGGCAAAGCTACGGACGTCATCGACGCCGGCTATTATCTCACCCAGGCCTTCGGCGATTGGTTCGGTGACAACGACTCGGCCAACCTCGCCGGACCGACCACTCATAGGCTTCTGCTTGTGGATGACAGCACGTTCTTCCGCAATCTGTTGACACCGCTGCTGTCTGTGGCAGGGTACGAGGTGACGGCGGTGGAAAGCGCGCTTCACGCCCTGGCACTTCGCGATAACGGGGCGGATTTCGATGTCGTCATCTCCGATATCGAGATGCCGAACATGGATGGCTTCACTTTCGCCGAGACCGTCCGGGCTGAGGGGCGGTGGATGCAGATGCCTCTAATCGCTCTGTCCTCCCACGCGACGGACAAGGACTTTGCCCGTGGCCGTGAAGTTGGGTTTGACGATTACGTGGCGAAGTTCGATCGCGATGGCTTGCTTGTGACGTTACGGAATGTCGTCGGCAGCCGCGGCATGGCGGGGGCGGCCTGAAACGGTCGGTTTGCGCCGGCGCGGATGCGGGGCCAAGGGTGAGGGTATGAATTATGGCCTGGGATGCTTGACGTGGCGTCTGATTTGGCCTTTAACAAGCGGTGACGCTGACTGTCTCCCAGCTCGGGTGGCTGAGTGGATCATGGGTCCGGCGGTCACCCCACGACCGAGGTGAAATGGTGGCATGAAGTCCTGTCTTATCGTCGATGACTCCAAGGTCATCCGCATGGTAGCCAAGAAAATTCTTCAGGAACTGAGCTTCCAGACCGAGGAGGCCCAGGATGGGAAGATCGCGTTGGACGCCTGCATACGCGCCATGCCCGATGCCATTCTTCTCGACTGGAACATGCCGGTCATGAGCGGGATCGAGTTCTTGCGTGAATTGCGAGCTTTGCCCGGTGGGGACAGACCCATCGTCGTCTTCTGCACGACCGAGAACGATATCGAGCACATTCAGGAGGCCATAGAGGCCGGCGCGAACGAATACATCATGAAACCGTTCGACAGCGAAATTCTGCAAGCCAAGTTTGCGCAGGTGGGTTTGCTGTAGGGGGATGCCCACTTGTCGTTACTGAACAACACAGGGACTGCCGGGCCTGCCGACCGTCTGAAAAGCGAACCCTATCGCGTCATGGTCGTTGATGATTCGGCCGTCGTCCGTGGTTTGATGGCGCGGATGCTGGAGGCCGACCCCATGGTGTCGGTGGTGGCCTCCGTGGGGAATGGCTTGGCGGCGGTGCAGTCGCTGGAGCGCTATGACATCGAGGTCATCGTGCTCGACATCGAGATGCCGGTCATGGACGGCCTCACGGCCCTGCCAAAGCTGTTGCAGAAGGATCCGGACCTCCAGATCATCATGTCTTCAACGTTGACGTTGAAGAACGCCGACATCAGCCTGCGCGCCATCGAGGCAGGGGCCGCGGACTATATCCCCAAGCCTTCCACTTCCAAGGAAATTACCGGCGGCGCGGATTTCAAACGCGACCTTGTCGACAAGGTGAAGGCACTGGGGGCCGTACGCCGCAGTCCGAAGCGGCGCACCACCCTCCCGCCGCGTGTCCATGGGGGGGGAGCACCGGCGGCCAGTCCGCCGCCGTTGCCGGATCGCTCCAAGACGCCTGCTCCACGGGCCCTGCCCCCTGGTTCACCACCTCCTGCGGTGGTGCTCCGCAAGCCTGCCGATACGTTGCCAGAGGTGATCGGGATCGGGAGTTCTACGGGGGGTCCGCAGGCACTGTTCAAGCTCTTGACGGCGCTTCGTGCTGGCGGTGGCGTTACGCAGCCCATCGTCATCACCCAGCATATGCCGGCTACCTTTACGACCATTCTCGCCCAGCATATTCAGCGACTCTCGGGATGGGAGGCTGGCGAAGCTCAGGATGGAGAAGTGTTGCGGGGGGGCCGTGTATACGTGGCTCCCGGGGATTTTCACATGGTGGTGGAGATGCGGGGCACCGAAAAGGTGCTGCGTCTTAACAAGAACCCACCAGAGAATTTTTGCCGCCCGGCCGTGGACCCCATGTTTAGAAGTCTTGCCAAGGTATTCGGCGGGCGGGTGCTTGCGGTTGTGTTGACCGGCATGGGTTCGGACGGGGCCAAGGGTGGCCAGGAAGTCTACGCTGCCGGAGGAACGGTTCTTGCGCAGGACGAAGCCAGCAGCGTGGTCTGGGGCATGCCCGGGGCTGCCGCTCAGGCGGGTATATGTGCGGCGGTCTTGCCATTGGACGAAATCGCGGCTTTCGTCAAGAAACTCGCCATAAGGCGTTAACGGTATGCGTCCTGAAGACTTCGATTTCATTTCTCGGCTTCTGAAAGACCGGTCGGGTCTGGTCCTGACGAAGGATAAGGCTTACCTCCTGGAGAGCCGCCTGATGCCGGTTGCGCGCAAGCGCGGCCTCAAGGGACTGGAGGATCTTGTTCAGGGCTTGCGGGGCAATGACGAGGCGCTGGTCCGCGAAATCACCGAGGCCATGACGACCAATGAGTCGTTTTTCTTTCGTGATAACAAGCCGTTTGAGCAGTTTCGCGACGTCGTCCTGCCGTACATGCTGGAGGCGCGCGCGAGCAAGCGTGCCATTCGCATCTGGTCGGCGGCCGCCTCCAGTGGTCAGGAATCCTACTCGCTGGCGATGCTTTTGAAGGAACAGTCCGCTCGCCTTAATGGCTGGAAAGTGGAGATCGTTGGCACGGATATTTCCAGAGACATCCTGGAAAAGGCCAAGGCTGGCGTCTATTCCCAGTTCGAGGTGCAACGCGGGCTGCCCATCCAGTTTCTTGTCAAGTATTTCAAGAAAAAGGACGACGTCTGGCAGATCGATCCTTCTCTGCGCGCCATGGTGCAGTACAAGGAGTGGAATCTGTTGTCGGATATCAAGGCACTGGGGCAGTTCGATATCGTGTTTTGCCGAAACGTGCTGATCTATTTCGACCAACCGACCAAGACCGCCATTCTCGATAAGATCGCCAGGTCGATGCCAGAGGATGGCGTGTTGTATCTGGGGGGGGCCGAAACGGTGCTCGGCATTTCCGAACGC
Organism: Alphaproteobacteria bacterium; assembly: GCA_046269335.1. Classification (GTDB taxonomy): domain Bacteria; phylum Pseudomonadota; class Alphaproteobacteria; order Rhodospirillales; family Rhodospirillaceae; genus JADFXL01. The sequence continues at coordinate 7,771 of JBKACM010000011.1, forward strand.
TTCAAGCCATTACAGGGTCAGCGCGGGATCTACGCCTTGAACTCGGCGAAGTCTTTCGTCTATACCCCACCGGCCGGCGCTGCGGCCCCCGCCCCCATCGGCGCGAGCCGCTGACGGGGCGGCGCGTGAGACCATCGTGAAGGAGCCTTAGGTAAACCCGCCGCCGTGATGGTGGCGTTGGCGTCGAGCATGCGCCCTACCGAGCAGCACGAGCCCCCACCCCAGGGGACCAATCACGGTCCAGGCCGGCCACTCCAGCAGGGCTGCCACCACGTACCGAAATCCTGAAACGCCATGCCCATCGGCAAGATCAGCAAATGCCGGCACCTTTCCCGAAATCAGGGTCCACACATCCCTCGTCGCAATCCCGCTGTACGAACCGGTTCCGAGGGCCATCACGGCGTCGGCGGATGCGGCCAACACGGCCGTCACCACCAACAGCCACCCCAGCAGGCGCACGAGAATGCCCATGACCGTCCCCCCACTCCCGGGAGAGTCTAGGCCATCTCAGGTTATCACACAAGAACAAACGATTAACCCTCGATTGTCCCCGAACTGCCCATCCCAACCGACCAAGAATTACCATATACAGGACAACGGCAGGTAACCCCACACTACTCCTTGTGATTAAATACCTGCCAGACTTCACCTTCGTGCCATATGAAAGCTTCGATGATATTCTTGTAGATCCGCTCCATGAGATCGGGGTCGACATTGAGCGACACGGCCTCTCGGCGAACCTTGGCGATAATCTGCTCGATACGGGCCGGCACAACGATCTCGGACCGGTCCCGTTTCAGACGGGCCGCCTCGCGCACGAAATGGCTGCGCCTAGCCAGCAGAGCAACAATCTCGCTGTCGATGACATCGATGTGACTGCGCACATCCTCCAGGGTGTTGCAGATGATCATGGGGCTCCTTGATTCTACATCCGGGGAATCAATAGGCAAAATCCGAAAATACCGGATCCACCGATTTCTGCCACCGTCCGTGGTAAAGATCGAGGAGATCCAGGGCCGCGGTACGTCCGGTTTCGGCGATAACCCTCAGAGGGGCAAGATAGATCGACTCGTCCTCTCCCTTCGCGTTTCGCCGCTGCCTGCGGCCAAGACCCGCCTCGGCAAGATCCAGAACGTGTAGAGCCACATCCCGCACCGTCCCGCCGCGAAACGTTGCCCCTAGTCCCAACCGTGGCACATCGCTCCTCAGGGCCGCGTGTTCCTCCGGAGTCCAATCGCGGATGAGTTCAACGGCGGCTTCCAGAGAGGTCTGGTCATACAGAAGCCCCGTCCACAGGGAGGGAAGGGCGTACAAACGATCCCTGGGGCCGGCATCGGCCCCGCGCATCTCCAGATAACGCTTCAATCTCACCTCGGGAAAGACCGTGGTCAGATGGTTGGCCCAGTCGGTTTCGGTGGGAAACTGGCCCGGAAAGGCCGGCAGCCGTCCTGCCAGAAAGTCGTGGAAAGACTGGCCACTGGCATCAATGTATCGTCCCTCCCGGTAAACGAAGTACATGGGGACATCAAGCACGTGATCCACATAACGCTCAAACCCCATGCCGGCTTCGAAGACAAAGGGCAGGATGCCACACCGTGCCGGATCGGTATCGGTCCAGACGTGGCTGCGATAACTCAGGTAGCCGTTGGGCTTGCCACCGGTGAACGGCGAGTTGGCCCACAGCGCGGTAGCAATGGGTTGCAGAGCGAGGCCCACCCGGAACTTCCGCACCATGTCATCCTCGGAGGCAAAGTCCAGATTCACCTGAACCGTGCAGGTACGCAGCATCATGTCCAGCCCCAGGTTACCCACCCTCGGCATGTACTCCCGCATGATGCGATAACGACCCTTGGGCATGTAGGGGACGTCGCTCCTTTGCCATTTCGGCTGAAATCCAAGGCCGACGGCACCGATTCCCAGGGGAGCCGCAACCTCCTCTACCTGCCGCAGATGCTCGGCAATCTCGGCACAGGTCTCATGGAGAGTGCGAAGCGGTGCGCCGGAGAGTTCAAGCTGCCCCCCAGGCTCCAGGGTGATCGAACTGCCATCCTCATGGGCCAGGGCAACCGGAAGGCCATTTTCGGTCACCGGCACCCAGCCGAACCGGCAAAGAGCCTGCAACACCGCCTGGACACCGCGCTCCCCCTCGTAGGGCAACGGACGCAGATCATCAATGGTGAATGTGAATTTCTCGTGTTCGGTGCCGATACGCCAGGAGTCCTCCGGCTTGCATCCGGAAGCCAGGTACTCGACAAGCTGACGCTTTTCGGTGAACGGTTCGTCACTTCCACGAGCGGGGGCTGACATCGGTAAGGCCTTTGCTTTTCTTCGCTGGGCACAGGGCGATGGACAACGCCGGGCCTTCAGGACCCTTCCCGAACCGGAGGCGAAGCCCGCCAATCGCCACGAAGCGCCTGCCAGCACGCCAGTGCCGCCAACGCCGCCGTATCGGCCCGCAGTATTCTGGGCCCGAGTCCGACGGCGGTAGCAAACGGCAGAACACGCAACACGTCAAGTTCCGTTTTCGTGAAACCGCCTTCCGGCCCGACCAGTATCGCCACCGGGCCAGGGGGCTTCTCCGAGACGACATCGGCGATAGGGCGCCCCCCTCCCCATTCGTCCATCACCAGAAGGCACCGCTCCGGGGGCCAGTTCTCGAACAGCGCCGCAAGCCGCACAGGCTCGCGCACCGAAGGCACGGTCAGGCGCTCCGTCTGTTCGGAGGCCTCCACGGCAATGGCATGCAGGCGCTCCACATTGACCCGTGTCACGACGGTGCGATGGGTAAGCACCGGCCACAGCCGCGAAACACCAAGCTCGGTCGCCTTTTCCACCATGTAGTCGAGATGGGCCCGCTTGATGGGAGCGAACAGCAGCCACAAATCCGGCTCCGGCACCTGCTCCCTGGAGCGGACCGTCACCGACAGGTCACACCACCGCCTGCCGGTATCCTGAAGAGTGGCCAACCATTCGCCGTCACGTCCGTTGAACAGCGCGACCGCTTCCCCAGCCCTGGCCCTCATGACGTGGACCAGATAGTGGGCGGGTTCAGCCCCGACACGGACCGTGAGGTTGGAAGCCAGGTCGGAAGAGACGAACAGGCGCAACCTGGGACGGTTGTCCATGGGGTGAGCGATTTCGGAATCGGAATCGGTGTTGGTCATGGCAGGTCCCGTGACTGTGGAAGCATGACGGCGTTACACCGGCGAGCCACTGAAGTGACTCGCCGTATGGTCCCTCTGCCTAAGCGGGGCCGTCCGCCGCCTTGGCTGCCGCCTCAATGGCGACTTACCGGTGCCCCCCAAACCTGGATCAAGAAAAATTCTCTGCGCGACAAGGCTGGATACTGCTATCCTTAGGCGGGTTTAGAGGAAAGAGAATGACATGAGCATACCTGCTTTCAAACTGGTGGAAGCCGGGTTCTCCCAGACGCAGGTGGAGGCCCTGTCTGATTTCCTGAACACCGAGGCGGCACGTCGCTCGGATATCGTCGAGACAAAGTCAGAGCTGAAGGCGGACATCGCGGCGGTGAAGGCGGAGTTGAAGGCCGATATCGCCGAGGTCCGCTCCGAAATCGCGGCGGTGAAGGCGGAGTTGAAGGCCGATATCGCCGCACTGAAGGTGTGGATGGAAGGCTCCCGCGCGGAGACCATCAAGTGGGTGGTCGGGACCGCCTTCGCCCAGCTCACCATGGTGCTGGCCATCATCAAGCTGTTCGCTCACTGAGCAACCTGCACGACCCCAGGACTCCCTCGACGACCCGCAGCATGCGGGCGAGGTCGGCAGGCCCCGACAGGCGATGTCCACCTCCCTTGACCAGGGTTACTTCCACGTCGTCGGATACGATCTTCTCCTGGATGCGCAGGGACGTCCGCCACGGGACGTCGGCATCCTCCAACCCGTGAATCAGACGCACCGGGCAGCGAATCTCCATCGGCCCCCGCAGCAACAGCCGCTTCCGTCCTTCCTCGATCAGCCCGAGGCTGACACGATAGGGCGGCTCCCCCGGAGTGTCGTTGGGCAATTCGATCCGCCCCGCCTCCTGAAGCTCCCTGCGCTGATCCGGGGTAAATTTGGCCCACATCAGGTCCTCGGTGAAATCGGCGGCGGCGGCGACTCCCACCAGTCCCGCAATTCTCTCCGGCCGTGCCAGAGCCGCCAGGAGCATCACCCAGCCACCCATGCTGGAACCGACCACCACCTGCGGCCCTTCGGTCAGTTCGTCCAGAACCGCCACGGTATCCTCGGCCCACCGCCCCACCGTGCCGTCAAGAAAGTCTCCGGACGATCGGCCATGGCCAAAGCAGTCGAAACGCACGAAGGAAAGGCCCCGCTCCCGGCAGTAGGCCTCCAGGGCCAGCGCCTTGCCACCGGTCATGTCCGAAACCAGGCCATGGACGAACACGACACCGGGGGTGGAACCAGCTATTTTGTGGTAAGCGATTGCCGCGCCGTCACCCCGTGGTAATATCCGCGGGTCCGTTGGGCAGGGGATGCTCTCGGGCATAGGGTGATGGCTCGTTCAGTTGGTGTCGACGATGGGATGGCAGGATAACACCGATACCGGTCGGTACCAAATGCGGATGTCACCCAGGCAGCTCGCGTCGATGGATGTCGTGAATGACGACGCCGAAGACCATGGTTCCGTCCCGCTCCACGAGACCGACGACCCGCCCGCTGCCGACGATTCGATGCCGGTTCAAGCCTCGACGGGCGGCTGGACCGTGCTCCAGGTTCTGCCAGCCCTGGTTACCGGTGGTGTCGAGCGCGGAACCATCGACGTCGCCATCGCCCTACGCGATGCCGGGTGGCTGCCGCTGGTCGCCTCCTCCGGCGGGCCGATGGTGCGGGAGTTGGAACGGGCCGGCATCGAGCACATCGCCCTGCCGCTGCAATCGAAAAACCCTCTGGTGATTCGCCGCAACATGGATCGGCTGGAGCAGATCATCCTGGAACGGGGGGTCCACATTGTTCATGCCCGCAGCCGCGCCCCGGCCTGGAGCGCCATGATCGCCGCCGAGCGGACCGGGGCCCGGTTCGTCACCACCTTTCACGGCACCTACAATCTGGGGCCCTTCGCCCTGAAGAGGTCCTACAACGCCGTCATGGCCCGTGGTGAGCGGGTGATCGCCATTTCCCGGTTCATCTCCGACCATATCCAGGAAGTCTACGACGTCGACCCAAACCACATTCGCATCATTCCCCGCGGAATTGACATCGGCCGCTTTGATCCCTCGACCGTTTCGCCCCGGCGCATGATCGCCCTGGCGAGAACCTGGCGGCTGCCGGACGGTGTACCAGTGGTGATGCTGCCTGGCCGCCTGACCCGTTGGAAGGGACAGACGGTCCTGATCGAGGCGTTGGCGCGCCTACCCCACCGGGAGTTCCGTTGTCTGCTGGTGGGAGCGGACCAGGGACGGGCGAGGTACCGGCGGCATCTGGAATCCCTGATTATCCGCAACGGTCTGGAAGGTGTGGTACAGATCGTGGACCACTGCAACGATATGGGCGCGGCCTACATGCTGACCGACGTGGTCGTGTCAGCTTCAACCGATCCCGATGCCTTCGGCCGCGTCTCGGTGGAAGCCCAGGCGATGGGACGGCCGGTCATCGCCAGCGACCACGGAGGTTCCAGGGAGACGGTGCTGCCTGGTGTCACCGGGTGGCTTGTCCCTCCACGCGATCCCGAGGCCCTGGCGATAGCGATCCAGACGGTGTTGTCTCTGACGGCGGAGGAGCGTCGGATTCTGGCCGAAATCCAGCGTGCCCACGTGGTGGCGACCTTCACCAGGGAAAACATGTGTGCCAACACCCTGGACGTGTATCGAGAAATTCTGACGGATACCCCCTTCTCCGAACCACCAGCACCGGAGGAAGTCGCCGGACCATGAGCGCGCCGGCTCCTCGTGTTCTGGTCATCAAGCTGGGGGCCCTGGGGGATTTCGTCCAGGCCATGGGGCCGTTCGCCGCCATCCGGGCCCACCATCCCGATGCCCACATCACCCTCCTGACCACCTCTCCCTACGCAACCTTTGCTCAGGACTCGCCATGGTTCGACCGGGTATGGATCGACTCCAGGCCGAAACTCTGGCAGATAGGGGCTCTCCTGGAACTGCGGCACTGGTTGCGGGAGGGGCGATTCGATCGGGTCTATGATCTCCAGACCTCGGATCGTTCGTCGTGGTACTATCGCCTGTTCTTCCCGGGATTGCCTCCGCAATGGTCCGGGATCGCCAGGGGATGTTCCCATCCCCATGACAATCCACACCGCGACTTTCTCCACACCGTCGAGAGGCAGGCGGAACAGCTTGCTATGGCGGGAATCGCCTCGGTAGCGTTGCCTGATCTTTCGTGGTGCGGATCCGGGAAACTTCCCGGGCCAATACGCGGGTCAGAAAGTTCTGACCCGCTGCGTTCCATCACCACGCAGGCTCACACCGCAGGAGCGGCGGCCCGCAGCTTGATCACGACCATCTGGTCTTCTGGCTCCAGCTGCTCTCCCACCTTCGCGCCCCGCACCGACCGGAAAAACGTTGGCCGGCGGAACGTTATGTCCAGCTTGCGGACCGGTTGATAGCGCTGGGGATCACGCCGGTGGTGATCGGAACCGGGCGGGATCGGGAAACGGGAGCCGTTATCGCCGAGGACTGCGCGGGTGGTGTGCTGGACCTGACCGATCACACCTCGCTGACCGATCTGGTATCCCTGGCCCGCCACGCCAAGGGAGCCGTCGGCAACGATACCGGCCCCATGCATCTGATCGCCGCCGTAGGATGTCCTTCGGTGGTACTATATGCCAACGCTTCCGACCCGGCCCTGTGCGGCCAGCGGGGAAAAGCGGTCACCATCCTGCGTCGGAATACCCTGACCCAGGTAACGGTGGACGAGGTTTACGCCGCCCTGTCTGCCCACCTCGATCCTGGGCGCGGAATGCCCCCCCCGGAAGCCACGGACGACATGCCGCCCCCCCGCCACGGCGGAAACCTGGTCGACGCCGAGCGACGTTATGGCCGTCCGGCATTGCCGTGGCTCGATCTGTCCACCGGCATCAACCCGAGACCCTATCCGGTGCGGATACTGCCGGAAACTCTCTGGCATCGCTTGCCTGAAGAAGATGCGGAAACATCCCTGACCCGCACGGCAGCCCGCTTCTATGGCCTGGCTCCGGGTGCCGAGGTAGTGGCGGCACCTGGTACCCAGTCCCTGATCCAGTGGCTGCCCCGCCTTCGTTCCCCCGGACGGGTGGCCATCCTGGGACCTACCTATTCCGAGCATGCCGCCGCCTGGACCCTGGCGGGTCACCGGGTGCAGGAGGTAGCGACCCTGGCTGAAATCGGCAATGCCGAGGTGGTGGTCGTGGTCAACCCCAACAATCCCGATGGCCGCCATATCCCACCCCCTCCCCTGGCGGAGATGGCGCGCATCCTGGCTCGGCGCGGTGGATTCCTGGTTGTGGACGAGGCCTTTGCCGACGCCTCCCCCGCTCCCGACATGAGCCTTATCCGGGGCTGCCCGGGAATGGTGGTACTCCGCTCCTTCGGCAAGTTCTTTGGTCTGGCTGGGGTAAGACTCGGCTTCGCCATCGCCCAGCCCCCGCTGGCTGCGGCCCTGCGTTCGGCACTCGGGCCATGGGCGGTTTCAGCGCCTGCGATGGCAATCGGAACGATGGCACTGGCGGACGAGGCCTGGGCGACCGCAAACCGCCGTTGGCTTGCGGAGATGGCCAACCGCCTGGAACAGACCCTGGTCGGGGTGGGGTTCGAACCGGTGGGTGGAACGGAACTGTTCCGGCTGGTCCGCGCTCCCTGGGCGGGCGAGGTCTGCCGCTCCTTGGGACATAGGGGCATTCTGGTCCGCTCTTTCCCCCAGGCTCCAGACTGGTTGCGGTTCGGGGTACCGGCGTCGGAACACGACCTGGATCGTCTGCACCTGGCTCTGGCGGAAGCAATGGACGCCCTGGACACACACGACCTTTTGCCTTCCAATCCTTCACATGACCCATGGAGGGACTCATCATGAGAAAATGGTTCACCGCCCTGCTCGCCGCCATGGCTCTGGTATCGACCCCCGTCGTGGCTGCCGAAAAGGAAGCCTATCAGAAAGTCCAGCCCCTCCTCGCCACGGACAAGACGATCCTGGGAGAGAAGTTGCTGCTTTCGGATGGCTCGCCTCTGGAAATCACGTCCACCATCGTTACCATCGAACCAGGAGAAAAGACCGCCTGGCACAAGCACGGCGTTCCGCTTTACGCTTACGTGCTGGCGGGAGAACTGACCGTCGATTACGGCGACAAGGGAACCCGCACGTTCGGTCCCGGTATCGCCTTCATGGAAGCCATGGACCACTGGCACCATGGCATCAACACCAGCGGCAAACCGGTCCGCATTCTCACGGTATATCTGGGATCGGACAAGGCACGAAACGTGATCGTCAAGGAGTAATACCAGACCGCGACGAGCCTGACTCATCACGGTCTGGTATAATACCGACACCGAGAAGCCGCAATCTTTACATCCACACCTCCCGATCCCTGAAAGGATCTACGAAGGGGGGGGGCTCCCCGTCGCGACATGGATCAGGTAGGTGCCATAGTCACCGGGCGCGACCTTCACCCCCTGCAAATCACGATTGGCCAGGGCCAGGGTGAGAAGGAGGTGGTTCTCGACGCTGGCGGGCGTCACCTTGACGATGCCGGGCGTTCCTTTCAGCTTCGGGTACAACACCGGATCGATGATCTTCAGCTTCCTTGCCACGCGGGCCAGCATGGCTTCCTCATCCACATCCTCCACCGACAGCTTGCCCACCACCTTCCAATCGGTCTCGCCGGCAAATCCCGCCCTGACCAGAGGCTCGACGGCTTCCGTGGTGCAGCCAACCTTGAATACGTGCTTGCCAACCCCGACGTCCCCGCCCCACTTGCTCAGCTTGGCGCTGCGGGCGACATAAATCCAACCCGCGCTTTTTTCCGCCTCAGACATGCTTCACCATCTGTTGAAAGGCCTGGTCTAGATCGGCGATCAAGTCCCCCGGGTCCTCCAGCCCCACGTGCAGGCGCAGGGTGGGACCAGGCGGATTCCAGTTGGTGGCCGTTCGAGTGATATGCCCGGTAGTCGGAATGATCAGGCTCTCATAGCCGCCCCAACTGTAGCCCATGGCAAACAGCCTCAGGGCATTCAGGAACGCCTCCACCGCCGCCCCTGGCACCGGCTTCAGACACAGACCGAACAGGCCGCAGGCCCCCAGAAAATCGCGTCGCCACAGCGCATGCCCCGGATCGTCCGGCAACGCAGGGTGCAGTACCCGGGCCACTTCCGGCCGCCGGGCGAGCCAATTCGCGATCAGCAATCCGCTTTCCTGGTGCTGACGCAGGCGAACCCCCAGGGTCCGCACCCCTCTCAGCCCAAGCCAGGCCTCTTCCGAGCCGACGCTGTAGCCGAAATTGGCGACGTTGGTCTTGATGCGTTCGAACAGAGGCGCTGTGGTGGTGATGACCCCCAGCATGGCGTCGGAGTGACCGACGATGTACTTGGTGGCCGCCTGCAACGACACGTCCACCCCCTTCTCGAACGGCTTGAAGAACAGAGGCGTCCCCCAGGTGTTATCCATGACCACCACCACCCCTTTCTCATGGGCGACGGCGGCAATGGCCGGAATGTCCTGAATCTCGAACGACAGCGATCCCGGTGACTCCACGACCACCGCCCGCATTTCGGGCCGGATCAGGCCGGCGATGCCCTCGCCGATCAGGGGATCGTAGTAGGTGGTCTCGACACCGAACCCCCGGAGGACGGCATTGCAGAATCTCCGGGTCGGATAGTAGACCGAATCTGCGACCAGCAGATGATCCCCGGCCTTAACCAGGGCCCCCAGGGTTCCCGCAATGGCCCCAAGCCCGGAAGAGGTGGCGATGCTGCGATATCCCCCCTCCAGGGCAGCCACCGCCTCTTCCAGGGCAAAGGTGGTAGGCGTACCGTAACGGCCATAGGTGACCCGGTCGAACCGGGTCTTGTCCGACGCCTCCAGTGCCTGGGCCGTTGGATACAGGACGGTCGAACACCGGTAGACCGGCGGATTGACGACACCGTGATAGTCCTCCGGATGACGGCCGGTATGAACGATGAGGGTATCGGGCTTCATGGACGGTTCTTTCATCACTCCCGGGCAACCGGCAATTCCTGATGCGCGGACCATTCGTTCCACGAACCATCGTAATTGGCAACGTCGGTCTTGCCCAGAAGATACAGCCCCAGCGCCAACAGACAGCAGGTGACCCCAGAGCCACAGGTGGCGATGATCGGCTTCTCAAAATCAACACCGGCCGCTTCGAATTTCTGCCGAAGCTTGTCGGCCGGCAGAATGGTCAACTCCCGACCGTCCAACAGGTCAAGCGCCGGCAGATTGAGACTGCCCGGAATGTGGCCGGGACGTGCCTCGGCAGGATCGGGAACGACGGCATGGAAATAAACCGCCTTGCGGGCATCGACAATCTGCTCCCGTCCGCCGGAAAGACTGGCGCTGACCTGGTCCAGACTTCGCAGCAGACCGGAATCGAAGCGCGGAGTGAAAACATGAGGCACGGGAGTCACAACCAAATCATCGACAGGGCGTTGCTCCCGCAGCCACTTGGAAAATCCCCCCTGAAGAACGGCAACCTGCCTGTGACCATAGGTCCGGAACATCCACCACACCCTGGCGGCGGCACTGACACCACCGACGTTGTCATAGACGACGATGCGCTGGCCGTCCCCAAGACCAAGTTGCCCTACCTTGCGGGCGAAAAGTTCGGCATCGGGCAACGTGTGAGGCAAGGGGCTGTCAGGATCGGCCACATCATCGATGTCAAACCGTACCGCACCTGGAATATGGCAGTCCTCGTACTCGGCCTTGGCATCCCGCTGCATGATGGGCTGCCAATAGCTGGCATCAATGACCCGAACATCGGGGCCCCCCAGGTGCCGTTCCAACCACTCCGTCGAGACGATACCGTCAGGGTTGGCGTAGTCCATGGCTGTAGCTCTCCTTCGCGTGGCGACCTCTGGTCTGGTAAGTTTGAATTACAGGGCCGTCCTGTCGAAATCGACTTATTTCTGATAGAGTCTTTCTCCAGCGGCGTTGCTCTCGGGATCACGAAGCGTTATTGATGGCAGCCGGCATTGCTCCATGCAGAGGGTCGGTCGAGCCAACAAAGAAAGCGGTCGCCGGAACAGGGCGGCACCCGCACGGAAATCGAGGGGAGGACGAGGGTTCATGGAAATTCCTTTGCAGATTTCGTTCCACGGCCTTGACCATTCGGATGCCGTCGAGGAGCGCGTCCGGAAGAAGATAAAGCGTCTTGAGACCCTGTTCGACAAGATCGTGAGCTGTCGGGTCGTCATTACGGTTCATCACCGCAACACCGACAGCGCTCACCACAAGGGTGAACCGTTTCACATCCGCGTCACCCTGATCGTTCCTGGGGATGAACTGGTGGTGAACCGAGATCCCAAAGAGATTCATGAACACGAGGACATCGGCAAGGCCCTGCGCGATGCGTTCGATACCGTCGAACGTCAGTTGCAGGAATACGTGGCCCGGCACCGCCGCAGCGAAGTCCGGCCGCAGGCCAGCCTCTGATACCGCCGTGCAGATATTTTGACCCAGGGTCAAAATATGCACAGACGGCCGCTCAAGCGCCGCGCAGGCTTTACCAGCGAGTCGATGAGTCAACTCATCGGCTCGCTGGTATGACCCGGGCTTTCCACGGATCCGAAGGAGAGGTGGAAGGCGCGGGGAAACATCCCCTGCGCCACCTTCTTCGCTTTACGTACGGTAGTACTCTGCCAGATCGTCCCAGAACGCAGCCTCATCCCAGCCCAAGCCCCGGACATCCAGAGCGTGGGTGTTGAATCGGGAAAAAGGCTCGGGAAACGTCGTCTGTTCCGCCAGTTCGAGGGGGGGTGGCAAGCCCCAGCCTGGGCCCGATCTCCCTGGCGAACCGCCCTGCGAAGGCTCCCTGGCTTTCGATGTAGCCACAGGGGCCAAGGTGTCGGCTGCCGGGCGTGTCGGGAAGCTCCTCCACGAAACGCCGGTAAGCCTTGGCCAACAGGTCCACCGGAACGTTGTCGCGGACATACGCCGGAGTGGCCACCCGGGCAGTCTGCCCCTGTTTCCAGCAATTGACCAGATACCGGGTGAACCTGGGCTCCTCCATCCGCCCGAAGGGATTGGCGATAACGAACTTGCCATAGGACAACCCATGCCAGACGACGACACTGGCAAAGGCGGTGGAGGTCAGGGTCTTGGACAACCCGTAGGGGCTGAAGGCCACCAGCGGCTCGCTGCCAGCCCCCTCCCCGGCCTCGAAATACGATCCTGTCAGCACCACCTTGCGGCAACCGCCCTCCACCAGCCGACCCAGAACCGTATCAAGACCCCGGGCATTGCCGCTCAGGGCTGCGAACATGTCGAAATCGCGGCTCCTGTAGTTGGTGGCGTCGGCGGCATGGTGACACAGGATGTCCCACCCCCCCTGCCCCACCAGTCCCAGAAACGCCTCTGAACCGAACGGGCATTCCGGAACCACCCGGCAAGTCCTGGGAAGAAGCGCCATCCGGGCGGCACGCAACGGATCATAGGTCCCGATCCCGCCCCGGGTCGGAGCCACCACCTCATGTCCCGCCAATATCAGTTCCCGCGCAAACCACAGGCCGGTGAACGAACTGACGCCGGTAAAAAGAACACGCATGGATCAACCCCGCTGGGCGGCGGCGATCTCGGCCTGGTTGCGGGCCGGATCGAAATCCGGATGACCACTGTCCTTGTCGGTAATGTTGGTCGGCTGCAACGGCCAGGGAATGGCGAAGAACGGATCGTTCCAGCGAATGCCACGTTCATAGGCGGGAGAGTAATACTCCGACACGAAGTACATCACCTCGGTGTTGTCCTCCAGGGTCATGAAGCCGTTGGCGCACCCCTTGGGAATATGCACCATGCGCCGATCCTCGGCGGTCAGGGTCACCATGACATAGCGGCCGAAGGTGGGGGAATCCGGCCGCAGATCCACCACCGCATCGACCATGCTGCCCCGAAGCACACGAATGGTCTTGGCCTCGGACTTCGGCGGCAACTGGTAATGGATGCCGCGCATGGTGCCCCGGTGGGCGCTGAGGGAGTTGTTGACGTTGACCACGACCGGATCAAGGCCATGGTCGGCGAATTCCCTGGCGCAGAAGGCGCGGGCGAAGAAACCGCGATCATCCTCGCGGCGTTCCTGCTCGATGACAAAAGCGCCGGCGATGGCGGTAGGGTGAAAGATCATGGGGCATCCCGCAAGAAGGTGGATGGAGGAGCGAACCCTCTCCCGGCACGGCCATGCAACCGTGCCAGGAGAAGGAAAGAAGATGCTGGTTCAGCGCGCCTTGGCCACGCGCGGAACCAGAACGGTATAGTCGAAGTCCAGCACCACCTGCGGATCGTACTTGCCCTCGGCATCCTTCAGGGGAAACTCTTCGCAGGTCTTGTCCTTGACCGCGACGGTCCGCAGTCTCAGGGCACCGACGTCGCTACGACCCTCCAGCGGCATCTTGTCCAGCACCTCCGACCAGGCATAGAGGGTGCAGCCGGCGAAGGTGGGATTGGCGTGATTGCCGCCGTTGATGGCGGCAATGCGGAAGGCGTTGCCCAGGCCGTTGAAGGACAGCGAGCGCGCCAGGGAGATGACATGGCCGCCGTACATCAGCCGCTTGCCGAAACGGTCCTTGGCCTGCTGGTGCTGGTTGAAGTGGACCTTGGCGGTATTCTGGTACAGGCGGGTCGCCGTCTGGTGCTCGGCCTCCTCGATGGTCATGCCGTCCACGTGGTCGATCTTCTCGCCCACCTGATAGTCGTCCCACAGGTGCGGGCTGCCAGCCAGAGCGGTGTCATAACCCGACAGATCGAGACCGGCGGGGCAGGTCAGGGATGATGCCGGCACCACTTTCGGCAGGTCCGGCGTCACCGGCGTCGGAGCCGGCCTGCTCTCGTCACGCTTGCGGACCATGACCCAGCGGGCGTAATCCAGCACCATCTCGCCACGCTGATTGCGGCCGGTGGAACGGACGTGAACCACACCGGTCTTGCCGTTGGAGTTCTCCTTCAGGCCGATGACGCGGGACACCGAGGTGATGGTATCGCCCACGTAGACCGGTACGCCGAAACGGCCGTCGGCGTAACCGAGGTTGGCGACGGCATTCAGGGAAATATCCGGCACCGTCTTGCCGAAAACAAAGTGGAACGCCAGCATGTCGTCCACCGGCAAATCGCCGTAGCCGATAGCCTTGGCGAATTCCAGGCTGGAATGTACCGGAAAGCGGGGGCCGAACAGGCCGATATACAGTGCCACGTCACCGGCGGTGACGGTACGAGGGGTAGCGTGAATGATTTCCTGATCGAAACGGAAATCCTCGAAGAAATTGCCTGGATTGGTCTTGCTCATGGGGTCCTCGTGCAAATTTGCTTTTCTCAGGGTCGCTCAGCCCAGTTCCGCGGTCGCCGACATGGCCACCGTACCGTCGGGACCCTGGGCCTCCAGTTCCACCTTGTCGGCGGAGGGCCGGCCGATCAGGTGGAACGGGTTCAGGTCGAACAGGGGCGAGCGGCCACGGAAGGAATACCCCACCACCGGCTTGCCGGCGTTGGCGCGGGTCAGCTCCATCAGCATCATCGCGGTCAGCGGGCCATGCACCACCAGGCCCGGATAGTTTTCCTCGCCCGTGGCGTAGGGCCGGTCGTAGTGGATGCGGTGGCTGTTGAAGGTCAGCGCCGAAAAGCGGAACAGCAGCACGGGATCGGGCGTGATCTTCCTGACCCACGCGCCATCGACCCCGCGCGGCACGTCGGACGCCGGAACCGGCGCCGGGACCTTGCCGCCCGGCTCGCGGTAGACGATGTCCTGCTCCTCCTCCACGCACAGCCGCCCGTCCTGGATGACGCGGTAGCGCACGGTGACGAACACCAGGGTGCCGCTGCCGCCCTTCTTTTCGGACACGGCGGTGCTGCGGTTGTTTCATGTTATCGGCGCGCTGGTGGCCTTTGCGGGGGCCGGGTTGATCGTGATGAGTCGGGGAGAGGCGGCCGATGACCAGGCGATCGGGGAACGTCATCCGCGCGCCGGCGAACATGCGCCGGGGCAGCGCCACCGGCGGCAGGAAGCCGCCGCGCTTCGGGTGGCCGTCGCTGCCCACCTGCGACATGGGCGCTCGCGGCAGGAAGTACAGCCAGTGCCACAGCGGCGGCAGTCTGTCGCCGTTGGCCAGCGTGGTGGCGGTGTCGTCCAGGGTGGCGCACAGGGCCAGGGCCGGAGCCAGGCTGATGTCGTCCTCGCGCCGTTCGCTCATACCCACCCACAACACCAGCGGCCTGCAGAGCCTTGTACTCCTTTGAGTCT
>JBKACM010000120.1:0-7390 GCA_046269335.1 Alphaproteobacteria bacterium
CTGATACTTCAGAGTTTGATTACCTACTAGATTTTCTAGTGGAATCTAAGTGGGTGGATAATCGTCCTGCGAAAGGGGGAGTATTTCGGGAGTACCGGCTTACGCCGCTTGGATATCACCATCTTACGGAAATTGAAACGAAGGTTATTGACTCACAACAGGCTTTCGTTGCCATGTGGTTTGACGGTTCGATGACTAAAGTGTACGACGATGCCATTCTACAGGCCATCCAAGATTCAGGCTACAAACCCGTAAGGATCGACCGAAAAGATCACAACAACAAAATAGATGACGAGATAATATCGGAAATAAGGCGTTCCAGATTTGTTGTTGCTGACTTTACGCATGGAATTTGCGGTCCTCGTGGAGGAGTGTACTACGAGGCTGGCTTTGCGCATGGCCTCAACATTCCAGTTATATTCACGTGCCAGAAAGATGCTGTCACTGATGTGCATTTCGACACACGTCAATACAACCATATTCTGTGGACAACCGACAAACTTGATGAATTCCGCGCTGCGCTGATGAACCGCATCACCGCCACAATCGGGGACGGTCCACTGAAGAAGCCGAGGTGATTTCCACGAGCCTCCTCCTCGCCAACACCTTCACCACCGACTTGATGCGGCTGCCCTGTCTCGTCAGGTTGACAATACCCAGGGGGGCGTGCACCGGAGGCGGTACCAGAGAAGGCGGGACAAGGCACCCGCATTTCATTATCATCACACCGGTTCAAGGCCGCCGCGGGCCCGGTCGGCGTCCGCTATCCGTCGGTTCGGCATGACATCTCGACAGGTACAGCGCCACGACCAGTTCTTCCAGCAGTTGCTCGACAAGCCGGGCGCTGCTGGCACGCTGCTGCATGAACGCCTGCCGCCCGAGGTCGTTGCCCTTCTCAGCCCCGAGCCGCCGGAACTGATGCCCGGCTCCTTCGTATCGCGCCGTCTGCGCGGCTACCGGACCGATCGTCTCTACCGGACACGCACCATCACCGGCCGACCGGTCCTGATATACACCTTGATCGAAGCCAAATCGAAGCCGGCTCCCAGAATCGGCCTCGACCTGCTGGGGTACCAGTACCATATTCTGGAACAATGGGATCGAACCGAAGGCCGAACGGCGGACGGGACTTTGCGCCCGCTGCCGGCTCTGGTGACCATGGTCGTCTACAACGGTGCCGCCGAGTGGACCGTGCCGTTGTCCCTGGCGGAAACAACCGATGCCGACGATGCCTTGCGACCGCATATTCTTGATTTCCGCTACAGCCTCGTCGACCTGGGCCGGATACCGGACCCCGAGCTGTCGCGGGAACGAAACCTCCGCGTCGGTCTCCTGATCCTGAAACGCGGGACGCTGAACCGGGTAACGCGAAAAGAGTTGCTGGGGCTCTTCCGGGAAGCGGTCCGTCTGGGCCACGATGACCTTGTCACTCTGGTCTATTATCTCCTCGGCCATATCGATGGGCCGAAAAGCAGGCTCGTCCGCGACGTCCTGGACGAGGTCCTGCCAGATCCTGACAATAGGGAGCATGTCATGTCGAGTGCCGCCAAACAGTGGGAAACGGAGGGTTTCAAGAAAGGAATGCAAAATGGAATCCAGCAGGGTGTCCAGCAGGGTGTCCAGCAGGGAATCCAGCAGGGAATCCAGCAGGGAATCCAGCAGGGAATCCAGCAGGGAATCCAACAAGGTGTCCAGCAGGGCCGCGCCGAGGGCAAGGTTGAAACCCTGCTCCGGCAGCTTCACTTACGTCACGGCTCCCTCCCTCCCGAGATCGAGAATCGGGTAAAGACCGCCGCCGTGGATCGTCTTGACGAATGGCTCGATCGATTCGTCAACGCCCGTGGTCTTGAGGATGTGTTCGGCACGGACACACACCACTGATTCCGATGAGCCGATAAATCGACTCATCGGCTCGTCGCAAGGTCCGCACGGCGCCTGAGTGTACCGCCTGTACATATTTTGACCGACGGGTCAAAATATGCACGGCGGCATGGCATTTGGGACCCGGTGGGGTTCCACCTACCTCAACTGCCCCGGCACCACCTGCCCGTCCACCAGTCGTGGGGGCTCGTAGGTGGCGTGGGGCGGTGCCCCTTCCCGCAGACTCAGGCCCCCCAGGGTCAACAACATCAGCAGGACGCCGGCCGCCAGCAGCCAGGTCCAGGGAACGGTTCTGGCTCGGAACTCCGCCGCCTCACCGCGGCCTCGGGCGGCTTCCACGCGCGCGGCCATGATCCAGGCCCAGGCCAGGTAAAGGGCCGTCGGCAAAAGGATGGGCAGGAGATAGGCCAGAAGGAAACGCACGATCATCGGGTCACGCCCCCCCTCTCAAAATCCGGTACAGGTTCATCAGCATGCCGGCGGTGGCACCCCAGATGACCCGCCCCTCATAGGTCACGGCGTAGGCGCTGCGCGGCGGATCGGAACCCTTGACGGTGATCCGCTGGTGGTTGGCGGGGTCGAGGAGATAGGACAGCGGCATCTCGAACACCTCCGCCACTTCGAAGGTATCGGGGGCCAGTTCGAATGGCGGCTCCAGGATGCCGACGATGGGGGTGACCAGAAAACCGGTGATGGTCCGGTAGTCGTCCAGACGGCCGATCACCTGAATGCGGCGGATGTCCAGGCCGATTTCCTCCGCCGTCTCCCGCAGCGCGGTGTCGATCACGCCGCCATCCCCCTCCTCCATCCGGCCACCGGGGAAGCATATCTGGCCGCCGTGGTGGTGCAGGTGCTCGGTCCGCCGGGTAAACAGCAGCGTCAGCCCCCCCGGACGATCCACCAGCGGCACCAGCACCGCCGCCGGGGTCGTCACCACGTCCGAGGAAAGCCTGGTCCCCTCGTCATGGCCGGGCCCCAGGCCTTGCGTCGCCATGGCCAGGCGGTTCAGGATGAAGTCCCGGGTTGGCCGTCTCGGGCAACCATCCTGTTCAGGGCAAGGAACGTGCCGCTGCTCCATATTCCGTGTTTGACCTCGTGTCCCGATCGCTGTTTCACGCCATACTGGTAGCATCGTTTATCGGCGGACCCCCCGTCGCAACCCGGAGAAACGACGAATGAGTACGTCACACCCCGCCACCCCATCGGATATCGAGGCCCTGGGCGAACACATGGCTCGTGTCCGGGAGGGCATCGGCCAGGTCGTTTTCGGCCAGGAGAGGGTCGTGACGGAGACGCTTACCACGGTGCTGGCCGGCGGTCACGCACTGTTGATCGGCGTCCCCGGATTGGCCAAGACCAGACTGGTGCAGACCCTGGGCGTGGTACTGGGACTGGAGGACAAGCGCCTGCAATTCACGCCCGATCTGATGCCCGCCGACATCCTGGGCTCGGAGGTGCTGGAGGAGGGGGCCAACGGATCTCGATCCTTCCGCTTTCTGCCCGGCCCGGTGTTCTGTCAGCTTCTGATGGCCGACGAAATCAACCGGGCCTCGCCCCGCACCCAGTCGGCGTTGTTGCAGGCCATGCAGGAGCACAGGGTTTCCATCGCCGGCCAATACCACGACCTGCCCCGCCCCTTTCACGTTCTGGCGACCCAGAACCCATTGGAACAGGAGGGCACCTACCCTCTGCCGGAAGCGCAGCTCGACCGGTTCCTGATGCAGATTGACGTTTCCTACCCCAGCCTGGAGGCGGAACGGCGGATGCTGATCGCCACCACGGGCGTGGCCGAGGCGAGTCCGGACCCGGTTCTGACCGCCGAAGCGCTTCGGAACGCCCAGCGGCTGGTGCGACGGATGCCGGTGGGCGAGAGCGTGGTGGAGGCCATCCTGTCCCTGGTCCGCTCCGGTCGGCCGGAAAGCTCCACCCTTGAGAGGGTACGGCGGCATGTGGCCTGGGGTCCCGGCCCCCGTGCCGCCCAGTCCCTGATGCTGTCGATCCGGGCCCGCGCCGCCCTGGAAGGACGGTTGTCACCATCGGTGGATGACGTGCTTGCCCTGGCCCAGCCGGTGCTGCGCCACCGCATGGCCCTGAGCTTCGTCGCCCGCGCCGAGGGCCTTACGGTCGCGGAAGTCATCGAACAGCTTTGCGACCCCCTGCGATGAGCCCCTCCGGCAATCCCCGGGAATCCCTACTCGACCAGGCGGAACACGCGGCCTCGGCACTGCCGCCCCTGCTGGTGGCGGCGGAACGGATCGCGGCCACCGTCGCCTCCGGCCTGCACGGACGACGACGAGCGGGACCAGGAGAAACGTTCTGGCAGTTCCGCCGCTATCAGGTGGGCGACGAGATGCGGGCCATCGACTGGCGGCAGTCGGCCAAGCGGGATCGGCTCTACGTCCGCGAATACGAGTGGGAGGCCGCCCAGTCGGTATGGCTGTGGTGCGACCGTTCGCCATCGATGAACTACCACTCCGGCCCCGAGCTGCCGGAAAAACGGGAGCGGGCCGTGTTGCTGACCCTGGCGCTGGCGGCGCTGCTGGTGCGGGGTGGCGAGCGGATCGCCCTTCTGGAGGAGACGTGGCGCGACCCCCCGGGCGTGGGACGGGCCACGTTGCTGCGACTGGCGGCGGGATTGTCCCGCTCCGCCCCGGAGAGCCCCGGGTTTCCGGTGCCGGTGCGATTGCCACGGTACGCGAACGTGGTCCTGATCGGCGATTTCCTGGCTCCCCTGGCGGAAACATCCGCGTTCCTTCTGGATCTGTCGGGGCGGGGCCTGCGCAGTCATGTGCTTCAGGTGTTGGACCCGGCGGAGGAGACATTGCCGTTCTCCGGGCGGATTCGATTTTCCGGCCTGGAGGGGGAAAGGGAAACCCTGATTCCCCGCGCCGAGGCGGCGCGCGAGGCCTATGGCCGACGCCTCGCCGCGCACCGCCAGGGTCTGGAAGACATCACCCGAGCCGCCAGGGGAACCTTCGCCACCCACCGCACCAATGTCGCCCCCGAACTGGCCCTGCTCGCCCTTTATGCCGCGCTTGGTCCGAGGGGACGAAATTCCGGGGACAGGAGGTAGGGCGCGAATGCTGCATATCGCCTTCCTTGCCCCCTGGATTCTGGCCGCACTGCCGGCACTGCCGGTCCTGTTCCTGCTGATGCGCATCACCCCCCCACCCCCCAGGCGGTTGGCGTTTCCGCCGGTGCGGTTTCTGGAGGGGCTCGCGGGCACCGAGCCGGAGGCAGCGCGGACCCCATGGTGGATACTGGCGTTGCGGGTCCTTACGGTGCTTCTGATCGTGCTGGGACTCGCGCACCCGGTGCTGGAGTCGAAATCCGCCATTACGCGCGGACCAGGCTCGATCGTGCTGGCCATCGACAACGGTTTCACGGCGGCCCCGGACTGGGAAACCCGGATGGCGGTCGCGGACGCTCTCCTGGATCGTGCCGAGAGGACCGCAAGCCAGGTACTGCTGCTGCCGACCGCGCCACCAGCGGAGGGGGGACCGGTCGCCGCAAGTCCGCCGCTCCAGGCCGGAGAAGCGCGGAAACGGGTGCGGTCGCTGCGGCCGATGCCCTGGCCCACTGACCGGACCGCCGCCGTCACCGCCCTGGAAGGGATCGTCCAGAAGACCCGCGGCCGGGCCTTCTGGATTTCGGACGGCATCGAGGACGGCCCGCGGGCCGGATCGGCGACAGCTCTGGCCACGGCCTTGCAGCGCATCGGCGATCTCGACGTCCTGGAGGCTCCGGTACCACCGGTCCGTCTTCTAACCCAACCCCGGTTCCAGGACGGCACGGTGGTGGTCTCCGTGCGTCGTCCGCTGCCGTCGCCACGGGCTGTTTCATCGGGAGCCTCGGCCCTCTGGGTGCGAGCCTTCGATGATTCCGGCCATGTGGTTGCCCGCAGCCCCGTGGCCTGGACGGAAGAACGGGGCGAGGCCGTGGTACGGCTGGAACTGCCCCCCGAGCTTGGCAATCGCCTCGGCCGGATCGATCTGGAAGGGATGGATTCGGTGGCCGGTAAAATTCTCCTGGACCCGGGACGCCGTCGTCCGACGGTGGGACTGATGGCCGGCAACGCTTCTGGAACCAACCTGCCGTTGCTTGGGGATCTGTACTACCTGGAACGAGCCTTGAGCCCCCTGGCCTCCGTGCGGGAGGGAGATGTAACCACACTGCTGGAGCGAAAGGTATCGCTGCTGGTCCTGGCGGACGTGGCCCGCATTACCGACGGAGACGGTGCCGCGATCGATCGATGGATGCGCGAAAACGGCGGTGTACTGGTCCGCTTTTCCGGACCGTCCCTGGCCGACACGGCCGGAGAGGACCCTCTGTTGCCGGTTCCACTGCGACGGGGTGGACGCAACATCGGCGGGGCCCTGTCCTGGGAACAGCCCCAGACCCTGGCTGCGTTTCCGTCCGACAGTCCGTTTGCCGGATTGCGCCCCCCTCGGGAGGTGCGGGTGTTCACCCAGGTGCTGGCCGAGCCCACCCCCGAGCTTGCCGCCAAGACCTGGGCCAGACTGAGCGATGGCACGCCCCTGGTCACGGCAGAGCGCCGGGGTCTTGGCTGGGTGGTTCTGGTCCACACCACCGCCAATGCCGAATGGTCGAACCTGGCCCTGTCGGGGCTGTACGTGGAGATGCTGGAACGCCTGCTGACCCTGAGCGGCAACGCGATCCAGGGGAGCGGCGAGGTCGCCTCCCGGCCCCTGCCACCCTTGGAACTCCTGGATGGCTTCGGCCGGTCGCGGGCTCCGGACGGCACCGACCGACCAATCGACGGCAACGCCCTGGCCTCCGTCATCATCGGCCCCGGTCATCCTCCGGGCACCTACGGCACCCCCGGACAACGCCATGCGCTCAACCTGTCCGACCGTGTAACCGCCCTCCTACCCATTCAAGACCTGCCGGCGGGGGTTGGGCGACACGACTTCGCCGGGGCGACACGGGATTACGATCTGAAGCCATGGCTGCTGGCCCTGGCACTATTGCTGGCCAGTGTGGACGGGATTGCCGCTTTGATTCTGAGGCGCAGATCGGAGTTTTCTGGCCCGCGCAAGAAAGAGGCCCCGCTCGCCCCCCCTTCCCTCCTCGGAATGATCCTGTCCGGAATGATCCTTTCGGTCTCTCCGGCGGAGGCGGCGGACGACAGCTTCGCCCTGTCGGCAGCGCTGCACACCCGTCTGGCCTACGTAAAAACTGGAAACGCCGCCGTCGATGACATCAGCCGCCGAGGCCTTGGCACCCTGACCCGGGTACTGGCCGAGCGGAGCGCCGCGGTTCTGGACGAACCCATGGCCATTGACCCGGAGCGCGACCCGTTGTCATTCTTCCCACTGCTGTACTGGCCGGTGGTGGAAACGGCGGATCCTCCGTCACCGGAGGCCGGTCGGCGGATCACCGACTACATGAATCATGGCGGCATGATCCTGGTGGATACCCGTGACGCCGACGGTCTCTTCGGCATGGGCGGACGAAGGGACGGCGACGGCCCGTCCCTGGCCACGCT
>JBKACM010000121.1:0-7360 GCA_046269335.1 Alphaproteobacteria bacterium
GCAAGCCAAGGGGCCGGACGGCCCCGCCGGCGATTGAGGGCGTTGATCGGTCACGATCAACGCGGATTGGTATGAGACGGCCATCCGGTACCACGGCGGACTGCCGCCGGTCCCCATCCGCTGGATCCTCGGAGGAGACCCGTGCCCACCTCGGAGTCGAGACCCAACGCCAGTGGTCCGATCCCGCCATCTTCAGCCTGTGAGGGAACGTTCTGGAACGACCACACGGAACCCAGGTCGAGAATTCCCGGTTCCGCGTGGGTGTCCCGAAGAGGTTCAAACCTCTGCCGCCAGGGCGCGGGCAAGCTGACTTAGTGCCTCCTGGTGGCGCTCGTTGCTGATCTGAGAGAAGTTCCGAGCCAGTTCCAGACACATGCGCTGACGGGCCGTCAGGTCGGAACCGCGGTCCGCATCCATGGATTCGAAGAAGTAGCTGACCGTCACCCCCAGGACCTGGGCGATTTCGAACAGACGGCCGGCGGAGATGCGGTTGATGCCGCGCTCATATTTGTGCGCCTGCTGATAGGTCACGCCGATCATGTCCGCCATCTGCTGCTGGCTCAGCCCCAGCATGATCCGGCGTTCACGAATCCGGCTGCCTACATGACGATCGGTATCGGTAGCGCGATTCAGCGATACCTGGCTTTTACCTTTCTCGGTGCTTTCCGTTTCCATTGTCACCATCTTTGGTTGATTGGTGTACGACAGACACTCTCTGCTGGCGCGTCGGACAGGTCCGATTTCCCCAGGTTTTGTATGCTTAATTTATTCATCGTTATTCAACTCATTGGATAGGCAAAAATTTGTCGCCACGCAAGCCCTTTCTAGGGGCAATTACTCATTTTTCTGTCTGATCGAAAAAAGCCAGGGTCGACACATGTTTATCATGGAAGGGTTTCCCATCACAGGCGACGGAAAACCCCGGGTAGGGTTGGGTCTAAATCGGACATCTTGAATTAATAACGCGAATCGGCCCCGGGCTAACGCGGTTCCCGCTCGGCCGGTGCCACGGCGTCTGGGCGGTCCATGGTCAGAACGGCGGCCCCCCGGATGGGGCCCAGGGTTGCCGGTTGGACCCAGGCCACGTAGGCCCCCTCGGTCACTGCTTCCATAGGGGATGGAGAGATGACCACGGTGGTCGGGAGACCCTGCCAGATTCCGACGGTCCGGTGGGAACGGACCACGTTGTGGTTGACCAGGGTTCGCCCCCGATTTTCCCCCCGTCGGACGACGGTCTCACGCCAGCGATCTACAGCCGCGAACCATACCATGTCGCCATCGGAGGCCCTTCCTTCACCTACGGTTACCGTCAGTGCGCCGTCGTTCCGGCGTTGCAGGTTCACCGGCACCTGAGACTCGGCCTCCACGCGCTCGATGGTCCGCAACGCCGCTTCGCGACTGTTGCCGGACATGTCGGCGGCACCGCCGATGATCATCTCTGGGGTATAAACATAGGACTCACGGAACACTCGCTGATAGGCCTGCTGGCGGTGCAGGTTCTCGGGCAGGGCGAAGGGATCTTTCCAGCCCACATAGTCCCAGTAGCCGACATGGAAGGACAGCGGCACGACATCGCCACGACGCGCAAGCTCCCCCAGGAAGGCATCCGCATCGGGACACGAGGAACAGCCCTGGGACGTGAACAGCTCTACCAAGGTCAGAGCCCGCGCCGAAGGCACCCCCAGCATCGTCAGAAAGACGACCGGGATGATCCAGAACAAAGTCTGCGAGCTTCTCACCATGGCCAACAACGTGACCTAATCGGTGCGGAGAGACGAATCACTTTGGCGTGACGGGGTTCTGTCGCCACGTAGTGCCGAACAGAAAAAAACAGGCCACCCGCAAGGGTGGCCTGTCCAGAGAAAACTCCCCCGGCTTCACGTAAAGCCGGCAGCGTCAGAACCGCGACAGTCCTAGCGCTCCACGCACATGGCAATGCCCATGCCGCCGCCGACACACAGAGTGGCGAGACCCTTCTTGGCGTTGCGCTTCAGCATCTCGTGCACCAGGGTGACGATGACGCGGCAGCCAGAGGCACCGATGGGGTGACCCAGGGCGATGGCACCGCCGTTGACGTTCACCTTATTGAGGTCCCAGCCCATTTCCTTGTTCACGGCCACGGCCTGGCCGGCGAACGCCTCGTTGGCCTCGATCAGGTCCAGATCCTCGACCTTCCAGCCGGCACGCTTCAGAGCCAGACGGCTGGCCGGGATCGGGCCGGTACCCATGATCGCCGGATCGACGCCATAGGTGGCCCAGGAAACGATGCGAGCCAGCGGGGCAACGCCACGCTTGGCGGCGTTGGCGGCCGACATCAGCACCACCGAAGCGGCACCGTCGTTGATGCCCGAGGAGTTGCCGGCGGTCACCGGGCCGTCCTTGGAGAAGGCCGGGCGAAGCTTCGCCAGCTTGTCCATGGTGGTGCCATGAATCGGATGCTCGTCGGTGTCGATGACCTCGTCACCCTTCTTGCCCTTGATGGTGACCGGGGCAATTTCGTCCTTGAACTTGCCGGCCTTCTGAGCCGCCTCACACTTGTTCTGGGAGGAACAGGCGAAGGTGTCCAGCTCGTCGCGGGTCAGGCCGTACTTGGCGGCCACGTTCTCGGCGGTGCTGCCCATGTGGTAGTTGCCGAACGGATCGATCAGCGCGTCGCGCATCATCGAGTCCATCAACTTGGCGTCACCCATCTTGGTGCCACCACGAAGATTGATCTCGTGCGGGGCCCAGCTCATGCTCTCCATGCCGCCGGCGACGACGATGTCGGCATCCCCGAGCTTGATGGACTTGAAGCCCTCGGCCACGGCACGCATGCCGGAGGCGCAAAGCTGATTGATGGCATACGCGGTGCTCTCTTGGGACAGACCACTGTTGAGGGCAACCTGGCGGGCCGGACCGGCACCGGTGTTGCCGAAGAGGACGATGCCCTGGATCAGCTCGTTCACTTCCCCCGCTTCGGTCTTGGCGCGCTTCAGGGCTTCCTTCACCGCCACTTCCGCCAGTGCCACGGGCGAAAGGCCGGAGAGGACGCCGTTGAAGCGCCCGATCGGAGTACGGGCCGCGCCGGCAATCACGATATCGGTCATATGTCTGTCCCTCCCTTGGACATTCCTTGGAACTTGAAAAGTAAAGCACTCTACGGATCGGCGATCCGCCAGAGGCCATACCTTAAGAACCGTTTGCATTCAAGGTCGACGCGACGGACCCGGATCAAGATTTTGCGCAGGCGTTTTCGATCCAGCCGGCGATGGGACCATAGACGGCCGAGGCGGCACAATTTCCGATCATCATGCCGATGTGCCCGGCCGGCACGATCAGGCGATGCGCACCGGGAATGCGATCCACCAGTGCCAACGCCGAGGCCGGCGGCACGATTCGGTCGCGTCTGGGTACGACCACCAGGGTCGGGACCCTCAGCGACTCGGGGCGGACTGGTTCGTCCGCGATCCGCCACCGGTTTTTTGCCGTGGTATTGTCTTCATACCAGGCAAACAGGCATTCCTCGGCCACCGGTCCGGCCAGGGGAACGCCGTCGTTGGCCCAATCCTCCGTGGCGACGAACTCCCGTGCCAGCGGCGAGGACGGATCCAGCGCCGCGAAGCCGCGGAACTTGCGTTCTCCCAGGGCCGGATCCAGATTGAAGAACAGGGTTTGCAGCACATCCACCGGCACCTCGCCGAACGTGGCGATGGAGGCCTCTATCCAGGATCGGAGCAGGTTGGCCTGCCGACCCCGCAACATGGTGCCCACCTGGAAATCCCAGGGCGTGGCCAGGAGAACCAGAGCCGCCACCTCCGCCGTACGTCGTGTCGCCAGCGCCAGTGCCAGGAGCCCACCCATGCAGTATCCGGCCAGTGCCGGTGGACGGCCGGCGAGGCCGATGACAGCCTTCAGAATCCGCTCCAGCCGTCCCGCGATGTAGTCGGTGAGATCAAAACGTCGCTCGGCATCGCCGGGAGCGTCCCAGTCGACGAGGAACACCCGAAATCCTCGGGTCTTCAGGGTGCGCAGAAAGCTGCGATCCTCGTTCAGGTCGAGAATATAGGCACGATTGATCAGCGATGGCACCACCAGAACAGGAACGCCATCGGGCGCACCACCGTAATCGAACAGGCGGGTCGTGCCCTCGGCCCACACCACCGGCGGATCGGTCAGGGTGCGCTGGTAGGGATGATGACGATAGCGTTCAAGACCGGTGAGGTACTGGTCGATTCTCCGTCGCGACTCCAGCCCGACGGCGGCGACGAAAGCCTCAGGGTTCACCCCGGCGAGATCGGCGCACAAGGCCTCGGCGGTGGGCGCGATTTGCGGACTCCAGCCGAGCAACCCGCTTCTCAAGAACGGCAACGCGGCGCAGGAGTGCAGAATCATCCATGCCTGCACGGCCAGGTGCAGCGGCAGGGGACGCGGTCCCGTCCGGCTCGTCCCCTCCGGCCCGGAGCCCGGAGGACCGGTCCGCGTCAGTCCCTCTCGGAGATGCGGAGTCGACACCTATCCCGCCTCGCTGCATCCGGTTCGTGGCACCGTCAAGCCCCCCCACCGGACTCCCGACGCCAAGCAGAGTCAGCACCCGCCCCAGAGCCTCGGCCAGCGCCGGGTCTCCGGCGACGGACACCACGTGGCCCTGCCACAGGTCGAGGTAACGACGCGCCAGCGTCTCAAGGTCCGGAGGCTCAGACATGACGCGCGATCATATCTCATGTTGCCGAGGCACTGCCACCGGACTCTCAGGGTGAAAATAGGAATTAGGACGTTAAGTCGGGGCAAACCAGGAACAACTGGCGCACTGAGCGCCCGCCCAACCGTGTGCGCGCGAGCCAAGGGCGCGTCCGCGCCCGCCCGGCGACGGAGGGGCATGAACAAATTAGGGGTAATCGGGTTCACCCGATTACCCTGCCACCGGACTCTTGACTTTCTTTCGGAACAGGCCGATTTACCCCCGGCCTGTCGCCTCGTCCAGGATACGGATAAACAACGTATCGCTTGTTCGCGCGTTATACCCTATGATCCATCCCTGCTATTGAATTCGCGGAAGTCAGCCATGATGTCAAATCGGAACGGAAGCGGCTCCGGACCCGTCACGATCAAGAAATACGCCAACCGGCGCCTGTACAACACGGCCAGCAGCAGCTATGTGACCCTGGACCACCTTTGCCACATGGTGAAGGACGGCACCGACTTCGTCGTCTATGACGCCAAGACGAACGAGGACATCACCCGTTCGGTTCTTACCCAGATCATCGTGGAAGAGGAGGCGAAGGGACAGAATCTGCTGCCCATCAGCTTTCTTCGTCAGGTGATCGGTTTCTATGGTGATTCGCTCGGCGGGTTGGTGCCGCGCTATCTTGAGTACAGCATGCAGGCGTTCGCCCAGCACGAGGAGCAGATGCGCTCCCTGATGCAGAATGCGCTGGACGGCCTGTTCCCGTTCAGCCAGTTCGAGGAAATGGGTAAGCAGAACATGGCCTTCTTCGAAACCGCCATGAAGATGTTCGCACCGTTCTACACCGACGGCCTCACCCGTTCGTCCACGAATGGCCAACTGAAGGCTCCCGAGGAGTCCGCCGCGACGACCGAGGGGCTCGAGGAGCTGCGGACACGACTGAACGTCATGCAGCAGCAGCTCGACAAACTGATGCACAGCAAGGAGGGTTGATCCGCCGGGGCATCACATCATCCGCGCGAAGCCCCGCTCCGTGCGGAGCGGGTCTCGCTCAGGTGCCGCGCGGGGCTTGTACCGGCCCCCGTGAGTCAAATCAAAGGATGACCGGTATCACTCCGGCGGTTTGGCCTTTCGTCTTGCCACCATGTACTGGATCACGGTCCATATTCCCATCATGAAGACGGCCGTTCCGAACAGCACGAACAGGCCGGCCAGAATCAGAGCGATCCAGTTCTGGATCGACTGAGGCAGGAGCCGTGCGATCCTCTGGCTGGTGCTCAGGGCGTATCTCGCCGAGGGGCCGCCGGAGGGCGCGGTAAGCACCGCCCAGCCGATCAGAGCCCCGACCGCGGCGCATCCCCCCCCCACACCAACCCCGAGAAAGAATCCCTCGCGGTCAAAAACGGGCGGCCCTTCCGCGCGTTGCCGTTTCTTTCTGAATTTGCCCATGTCGTCACCCGATCGTCTACCGGTGGGAAGATGGCGGTTCCCTGAAAAGTATGCCAGAGTGCGGCACCAGGAGAACCATCCGATTCTCGGAGCGTTGGAATGCCAACACAGGTGCGCAGACTTATTTTCTCATTGAACGAAGTCATGATCCTACTGACCAACCAGTTCAATGCCAAGGGCCTGGATAAGACCGTCATCGGCCTGGAGGTGCTCCAGGGCGAACCCATCCGCTGCATGGCGAGGATTCAGGAGCAAGGTGTCCAGTATGACGACCCGATCGATAATTCCGACCTTTACATGGCGATGCTGGAATATTGCAGTGACGTCCTGATCCCTATCCCAAGGTCGGCCCGCAAGGGGGTCCACAAGTCCGAACATGGTCTTTTCTTTGATATCGTGGTCGAGGAACCGCCATTGATCGCCCTGGGCGTGGATCACGGGGAGGAGGAGGAGGGGTAATACGCGGCGTACGGCCACAGGGTCTTTCCCTATCCGCCGGCGACGATAACGGCGTGGTGAGAGCCGTCCGCAGATTGGATGATCAACGTTCCGATCATAAGTCGATCTTGACCTGAATAGAGGTGGAACGTAATGCAGGAATCAATGAGAACAAACGATAAATATATAGGTTGACACTCATAGATCTATCATGTACACGCTGGACAGTCTTGTTGCTTGGATCGCACGATTGTGTCGATCCTGGATCTTCTTGTCGTTCCAGTAAAGGTGCAGCATGAAAAAATACGTGTTTTCAATTGTTCCTGCTCTTCTGATCGGTGCCACCTCTGCCGCTTTTGCTGCTGGGGGTTACAATGACGTGTCCAGCAGCGATCCACAATACCAATCCTGCATCGCGTATGCGAACAGGTATTATTCCGGCGGCAACGAGGCGAGCCCGGTTCCCGGTCAAACCAAGGTGGCGGCCTACTGTGAGTGCATGTGGAACGAAACCGCCGATGATTTTCGAGGCAATCTGGCCAAGTTTGCCGAAACGGAACAGGGCAAGAGCATCAACGCCGTGTGCGAAAAGCATTCCAACTGGGGCAACTGACCTTCCTGAGCTTCGGGCTTCGGTGTGGGGCGCATGCGGGTGGCCTTCCCCCGCTTGGTGTCGCTGAGCCTGATTTTTGACACATGATCTCGTGCCGAAAGCCGTCGTAAGAACAAGGGGACTCGTCCCCTCGTGCTCCCCTTTTCTTTCCGGGAGGCCAATTTCCGGGGAGCGCGAGGGGGCGCGCGGCCCCACCC
>JBKACM010000122.1:0-7192 GCA_046269335.1 Alphaproteobacteria bacterium
ATCCAAGGGCGTGTAGCGAAACTGAAGGATGGAGAAAGTTGCTTTTTACTCCGGGCGCAAGACGTCACGGCTCCGGCTGTCGTGGACCTGTGGGCGCACATGCAGATCTGGCTACATCGTCAGATCAAGCTCGGGTTCACGCTGGAGGAGTCGTTGAAGGTGATCGAAAAGCGATGCAGCGAAGTCTTTCAGGACGTGCCCGACAACGGCATCTATTCCAATAATATCGCGCATGCCATCGGGGTTGCGTTGACGATGGATGAGTACAAGGGGCCAAAGAAGATCGCAGATTAGGGGAGGCCGGTCCCTTCTGGCGGTTGTCGCCGGAGCAAGCAGGCCGAGTAGGGGTCATGGTGAGGCATCATCGTGACAGGGTGGGGGCCGTAGAAATGCGGCCCTCACGTCTCACGCACACACGAAGGGGATTTCATGAGCGACAAGACGCGGGAGAACATTGGGAACGTGGACGAGATGGTAGAGCTTGAAGAATTGGACCGGCTGTTGCCTGTCAAGCTGACGGATCGGGAACGGTTGGAGATTGGCGAGGACATTGCGGCGGCGCAGATGAAGGCCGAGCAAGCCGAACTCGACAAGAAGGCCGCGGACGAAGGCTACAAGGGCATCATCGAGGGCGCGTATGCCGACGTCAGCCAACTGACCAAGACGCTGCGCTATGGCCGGATTGATCGAATGGTGCCCTGCCAGGTCAAGCGGGATTTCCGGAAGGGGCAAGTTGTCGTGCGACGGATGGACACCATGGAAGAAGTCGAATCCCGACCGATGACCGCGGCAGAACGGCAGCGCGGCATGGACTTCCCGAAAGAGGACAAGAAATAGTGCGCAGTCGATTCCTCACTGAGGACGATCTTCGCCACTTTACGCGCAACGGGGCGCGGGTGCGGGGCGGTGTGGACAGAGACACACAGCGCATTGATCGTTCTTCCCTGGAGCGGGAGCGCGGAGTCAAGGGGGCCCAGCCGATCGTGCAATTCTCGGCCCCCGCACCTTCCCATCGCTACGAGTATCAGGGCCAGGTCTACAAATCCAAAACAGAAGTCCGGTTTGCGATGCACCTGGACGCGCTGAAGCACGCCGGGGAAGTCGCTCGCTGGCAATACGAGCCGGTTAATTTCAGATTGCCAGGGAAGAAGAATTTCTATTGCCCCGATTTCTTAATTGAGAACACGACCTACAGCACGCCTATCTTTGTGGACACCAAGGGATTCAATAAGAGCGACGATCGTTCATTGGTCAAGATCAAGACCGCGGCGGGGCTTAATCGCTGGGCCACGTTTAAGCAAGTGCGCTATCTCAAAGGGGCCTGGATCGAACGACTCATAGAGGTGAACTGATGGAACAGGTTGCGATCAAGATGCGGAACGGGAAGGTGTTCCGGTACGAGGTTACGGAGGAGGATGCTACGTGCCAGAAGTGCGGGGCACCGATTCACTGGGTAGAAACCCATAACCAGAAGCAAATGCCGGTGGACATTCCTGACCTCGGGGACGATCTCACAACCTGCCACTACGATACCTGCGAGAGGAGGTAGGGGATGCAACTCTCTCTAGCCGAAGGGCTGCAAGCGAAACGGAACGGGCTGGACCTGATTGAAGCAAACCATACGGACTTTGTACAGACCATGCGGGCAGTCGCCATTCAGATTTCACAGGCCTCGGGGTTTGTGAGTAGCGACAATCTGCGAATCGTAGCCGAGAAGATGGGGTTGACGCCGAACTCCCCGAACTGTTGGGGAGCGGTGTTCGCCGGGGCGAAATGGACCGTGGTAGGGCGGAAGAAGTCGGAAGTGCCGGGGAACCACGGGCGGGAAATTCGGATATGGAGGTACGTTGGGGCATGACCAGGATCACCGAAAAACAACGAATCACGATTGTCCGCCTCTTTGCCGGTGGAGCCACGATGCACAACCTGGCTGAGAGTTACGGGGTCACGGTCGATCGAATTGAAGCGATCATCCGGGACGCGATGAAGCAAGCTGATGTGCAGCCATGAAAGAAACACCACTCTTATTCACGCCAGAGAACGCGCAGAAGTGTTTCGACGGCACAAAGACGCAGACGCGGCGGCTCAACGGTCTCGATCAATTTAATGCGCTGCCTGATCGGTGGAGGATTGAAGGAAAAACGTTCGCCTTTGATGGTGGATTTGATTACGTGCCTGTTCCGAAGTGTCCCTATGGCCTCGTGGGTGATCGGCTGTGGGTGAGAGAGCAGTGGGCTATCGGTGTTTCCACCGGCAACAGTTGGCACAGTGAGGATGGACCAATTAAAGCGATGGTAGAGCCGCAGCGTTACCAGCGCCGCTATGCCGGTGCCGGGACGGATGGATTCTTCGGTAAGTGGCGTCCATCAATTCATATGAATCGCTGGGCCTGCCGGTCTTTCTTGGACCTCACCGAGATCCGTGTGCAGCGGTTGCAGGAGATCAGTGAGGAAGATGCGAAGGCGGAAGGGGTGACAATGCGCGGTCCACTACCGGACGACTGGCATAGAAGCCGCCCTTGCTTCCACTGCGGTCAACGCAAATCTCAGCATGTAGGAACGGTATCTGCCTGCTTTGGTGGATATGGGACCGTTTTCAATCCCAATAGTTTCGTAGGTGGATTTCATTGCCTGTGGGAATCCATCAACGGCCCTGGCTCGTGGGCTGCGAATCCTTGGGTGTGGTGTCTGAGTTTTAAGAGGGTGAATCCGTGAACGCCAAAGCCTGGAAATCGAAAGTCGCTGGGGTTGGCTGCGTGCTCTGCCGGCATCTCGACCTCGGGGAGACTCCGGCCACGCTCCACCACGTTCGAGAAGGGCAGGGGATGAGTCAACGGGCCAGTGATTGGCTCGTGATTCCCTTGTGCAAGGAACACCATCAGGGCAAGACCGGCATCCATGGCGGACGGTTCTATCAGTTGTTCAAGATGGACGAGATGGACTTATTGGCGATGACGATTGAAACGGTGGCGAAGGGGTAAGAATGCCAAACCGAGACTTGAAGGATACCAACCGGAGGTCTGCGAGCTTGCAGATGGTGTCGGACGCGGCGGAACGCCTGTGGTACCGGCTCATCACCGCTGTCGATGACTTCGGACGGTTGGAAGCAGACCCGGAGGTAGTGTTTACCTCGTGCTTCCAGCGTGTACCCAAAGGATGGACGATTAAGAAGGTTGAACAATGTTTGATTGAGTTATCAACGGTTTGTCCAGCCGGTGAGATACCGATGGTCTATATTTACACGGTCGGGAGTCGGCGCTACCTCCAAATCCTCTCCGCGGACCTCCATATCTACCGAAGGGCCAAAATCTCACGTTATCCACAGCCTCCCGTAAGTATGCAAGAAATAAGGGACGCGCACATCTGCCCGCAGATGCACGCAGATTCTCTCGATACTCCGAACTCCGAATCCCGATCCTCGATCCTCGAAATCCCGATCCTCGAACCTCGGGGGGATGAACCGACCCAGGCACAGGCGATAGGCAGGTTAGATGATTTTCGGATCACACCTGAACTGGAAGCTTGGAGCACGAAGGAGGGCATTCCAAACCCAGGGTTGTACGTCGAGGAGTTCAAGGATTACTGGCGAAGCGCCGGAGGGAAGCGAAAGAACGGACAGGCCGTGAAGGACTGGGCCGCAGCCTTTCGGAACCGGCTCCGCATGTTGAAAGAGCAAGGCAAGCTCAAGAAAGACGATTGGAAAACGCAATTTTACCAGGAGGAGGCATGACGAAACCGGAATTCATGGGCCAATTCGACCGACTCTGCCGAGGGTTTAAGTACGAGGCGACGAGTGAGCAGGCGGAAGCGTGGTTTCGACGGATTGGCCATGTGCTCGCGGCTGATTGGTCGGAAGCGGTGACAACCTTGCTGTGTGCGCCACGGTTCCCGTTGCTTGATCCGGTTCTAGCGGCCTTGGATGCAGCAATGGCCCATCGCAAGCGGCAGCAGATCGAGCGGGATAAGAAACCGGCATCGGTGTTGTATCGGCTGGTGCAGGAGGGGCAAGTGTCTACGCAACTCCCTCCGATCCTTTTCAACGCGATCAAGGCGCTGGCCGGGCGCGATCAGGCCCGTCACTACTTGAGCGTCATTGCCAATAACCCCGACCTGGAACCGCTGGAACGGGAGGAGCAGGCGGCAAAGTGGCACAAAGAAGAGGCGAGACTATCTGCCATCCTCACCGACACGGTGCCGAAACTGTCTGAAGCGGACCTGTCGGCGCTGATGGCTCGATACGGTCACGCGGTTGCGGCGTGAGTGGTCGAATTCCTAACGCTGTGCCGGGTAGGTTGAACGATCAGGGGGGTGCGTGTGGGTTGGGATAAGGTAAACACTCCTGAGTCATTTACGGCAGACTTTTAATCAGTGTGAATCAGAAAGGATACACATGATCGGTCATACCTATCTCTGGCGCAACGAGGAGGATGGGAAGCAGGCGGTGCGGCTGATGGAGTTGGTGAAGGAGTTGGAGGGGGAGCCAGGGAGATAAGCCCCCTGGCGATCGGTGAGACTACTTCTTGAGCTTGAGGCCGGCCAGTTTGTCAGGGAGGAAGGCGTGGACCTTCCGGGCGCCGGACTCCCAGCGGTAGACGGTGTTGGTCGAGACGTTCACGAGTCGGGCTAAGGCCTCTTGGGTCAAGCCCTTCTTCGTTCTCCAGGTTTTGAGTTCTTCCCCAGTCATAGCGCAATTTCCTTTCATCGTGAGGTCAGATTATCGTACCGGCTATTCCGCTTCATCCGCTTCGGCTACGGTCATGTCGGCTACGGTGCCGGACCATCCACAATCCAGACACTCGGCCTGGTCCGTATCCTCCCATGTCAAGCTCTCTACATCGTGATCTTCTACCTCCTCATCTCCGTTCACATCAATGTGCATCGTGACGCTGGCGGTAATCCGCAAGCTGTCGCTAGTCTCTCCGTTCTTGGTGCATTCAGGGCATCGAAACATGGCTACTCCTCCTCTAGGTTGGGGAACGCTTCGGAACTGTCGCGGTGTGTGTCCTGGTCCTTGCTCGTCGTGAAGGTGTCGGTTGTGTATTCCAACTCCCCGTTTTGAACAAGAGTCCCGAACATATCGCACAGCTTGGTGTAGGCCGCTTTCGGGTTCTCGGCTACAATCGTGATCGTGACGTTGTGAAAGGTGGTTTCCATGGCCTACCGTCCTTTCTTCGTCAGCCCGATGGCTTGCCGTGCGGTGACAATCAGTTCGCTCAAGGTCATGGAGGCATCTTCCATCACCATACCGCCCTCTTCCATCTCCTCCTCGGTCCTCATGCTGGCGATGCGTTCGAGCGCCTCAAGCATCCCCGGCAGGAGATCGGCCAGGAGTCGAACGTCCTGGATCTTCCGGCTCATTTCTCGCCGGTCCTCTGCGCTGTAATTGCGCCGTTCGTGCTTGTCACACATATTGCCGTAATCGTCCTCTAGCGTGGAGACCATCTCGGATGCGATGTAGTCCACCACGGCGGCATGGTTGTCGAAGAATTTAAGCTTCTTCTTACGGGGCCTCGGTGTCGGGGCCTCGGCGGTCAAGGCGTCTTGCGCCAGTTCGACATACTGCCCCAGGGACTCCACGGCGTCAGAGCCGGTTACTTGTTCATCTGGATCGGCAAAGGCTTTTTCCCAATCGTTCAAGATACGTCCGGCCAGGTCTTTCAGTTTCTCGTGCTGTGTGCTCATGGCTTCTCCTTCTTGCTTGTGGTGTCGTTCGCTCCGGCCCTCAAGATCTTCCGCCAATCGGCTAGGCTCATGTAGTGCCGGTATTCCTCCTCAGAGATCAGGCCCATGTCGAAAAGCCTCTGCGCGTCCTTCCTGGTCATAAATGCAGCCATGGTTACGCCTCCATCTTCGCCGGTTCGATCCAGACCTTGACGCCTCGGCCATTAGGCAATTTCCGCGTCTTGATACGCTTCTCGGCGGCGGCTTGTCGCCAGGTCGCTTCTACCGATTCGCTGCCCCTCGCCTTGCCGTCACTGTAGCCGTGAGCTAGGCTATTCATCAGCCAGTATCGGGCGTTGCTATCCATGGCGGCGAGAATCGGGCGTAAGGCGGTGCTGTTGGACAGTCTGATTCTCGATTCTCCCGCTCCATTCTTCACTAAGAGGTCGGTGCCTCCACCTAAGTGAGAGACAATCCGGTAGTGATGGCAATGCGAGTCGATGCCGCCACAACGTCCAGGTTCGTCATAGAGAATGATGTCGCCTTCTTGCACGGCTGGCGCGTTGACTTGCCTAATACTTGGGGGATCGTTCGGTTGCCACTTGTACCCCATCGTTCCGTTAATGTTCGGTGCATCGCAACAACACATGGTCTATCCCTCCTCGTGCTCTGCGCGGATCGGCTCCGCGTCGGTGGTGCTCGTCACTTTATCAAAGGCCAATTCTGCGATAGTCGCCATATCGTTGGCCGTATTAGCTGTGAGTGGGCCGAACTTCCTAAGTTGAAAGCTATCAAAAATGCCCTTACGTCGATGCGTGATGGCTACCAGCGCGTCAAGCAAAAGCTGTCGATCTTTTCGCGCTGCTCTCAATTCGTCGGCTAACCCTAAAGGGGTCTGTATATACCGTTGCATGGCTCTCCCTTTCTGCTCCTACGAGGCCGGAGCGGGGCGCGGTGTGCGGTTATTCCGACGCTTTCAGCCGATCATCCCAACAGCATTCCCCGATCCATTGATCCTGGTGGTAATGGGCGGTATCGCCAGGGGCTTCCTGCTCGCACAGGGCGCAAAAGACTTTCTCGATTTCTTCCTCCTCTTCCGGTTCGGCCACGGTCATTTCCAGCACGGTGCCGGACCAGTCGCAATTCAGGCACTCGGCTTGATCGGTGTCGCTCCATTCCAGATCGCCTGATTCATAATCGTCAACGGATTCATCGGCACACACATCGATCGTGGTGCGGACCAGGGCGGTGATTCTCAGGTTGTCCTCTTGGCACACAGGGCATCGGAACATGGTTAGGCCTCCTCTCTCGGCATCCGCTCCCATTGCCGGACCAGGGAATGTTGAACAAACCCGGCTCGGTGCTTTTCTGCGTTATAGACCCACAACCGTCCTCCAGGGTAGACGGTCACGATGCGCCAGACTCGGCCTCGTTCATCGCGGAATTGATCGCCCTCTCGGATGGGTTTATTCATGGCCTACAGTCATTTCTTGATGGCTCTCAGAGCTTGCTGATAGATCCGCTCGGCCTGC
>JBKACM010000123.1:0-7116 GCA_046269335.1 Alphaproteobacteria bacterium
ATCATTCCGACTACATTGCCGCCTGCGCCGCCGGGAGCGGCCTCGTGCTCGAACTTCATGAACCGGCAACTACCCGGTTTGAACGGGCCGAGCCGGTGGCCGGGCAGGTGTTCGTTCTGAGAAAACCGGAGATGGCAGCAACATGCTGACCTACTTTTGGGTAGCCCTGGGCAGTGCCCTGGGAGGAGTGGGCCGTTACTGGCTGACGGGAGTGGTGGCGCGGGGCGTTGGCGGAACCTTTCCCTGGGGAACCATTCTTATCAACGTGTCCGGATCCTTCGTCATCGGTCTGTTTGCCGCCCTGACCGGGCCGGGCGGTCGCTGGTCCGTGCCGGGGGATGGTCGGGTGTTCGTCATGATTGGCCTTTGCGGCGGATTTACGACCTTTTCCTCCTTCAGCCTGCAAACCCTTACCCTGGTACGCGAAGGGGACTGGGTCGGGGCCGCGGGAAACATCGGTCTCTCGGTGGTTCTGTGCCTGGCGGCGGTGGCTCTGGGGCATTGGGCGGGGGGCGGTACGGTGGCAGTATCGCCGGTCAGGTAGGGGGAATAAGGTTTATATCGACTACCTTTTCGGTCCGCGTTACGGTGGAGGAACCAGGAAGGAGGCCGATTTGGATCAAATTGCGACCAGGAGCGATCTTCTGCTTCTCAAGATCGACCTCCAGCGTTTCGAACGGCGCATGATCTTCAAGCTTGGGGGGCCCGTCGTTGCGGCGACGGGGCTGTTGTTCGCAGCGATCCGCTATTCGCCGGGGCACTGATACCGCCCGGCCCAGGTGTCAAATCTAGGGACGGCCGGTATGAGTCTCCGCACGGCTGCCTTTCAGCACCCGTGCTCGTCCAGCCAGGCGACACGCAGGATGTTGGTCGTGCCTGGAGTACCGAACGGCACGCCGGCGGTGATGACCAGCCGGTCCCCGGAGCGGGCGAACTCCTCCCGCCTGGCGATATGGCAAGCTTTCTTGACCATGTCGGCAAAATTGGAAATCTCGCTGGTCAGAACGCAGTGGGCTCCCCAGCAAAGGGACAACCGCCGCGCCACCTGACGATTTGCGGTCAAGCTCAGGATCGGCACGTTCGGCCGTTCCCGCGCCGCCCGTAGGGTCGTCGAGCCGGAGGAGGTGTAGGTGACGATGGCCGCGGCGCTCAGGGTGTGGGCCACCTGGCGGGCGGCGGCGCTGATGGCGTCGGCGGTGGACCGCTCCGGGGCCGACCTCTGGGCTTCGGCGATGCGCAGGTAACCCTCGTCCTCTTCCACCGTGCGGATGATGCGGTTCATGATCGTGACCGCCTCGACGGCGTAGGCTCCGACGGCGGACTCCGCGGACAGCATCACCGCGTCGGCACCGTCGTAGACGGCGGTGGCGACGTCGGAGGCTTCGGCGCGGGTGGGCGTCGGCGCATTGACCATGGAGTCCAGCATCTGGGTCGCCACCACCACCGGCTTGCCGGCCCGGTGTCCGGCCTGGACGATGCGCTTTTGCAGGATCGGTACCGTCTCCGGCGCGACCTCCACCCCAAGGTCGCCTCTGGCGACCATGACGGCGTCGGAAAGTTCGATGATCCTTTCCAGGTGTTCGATGGCGCTGGGCTTTTCCAGTTTGGACAGGAGCGCAGCCCGGCCGTTGATCAGGCGTCGCGCCTCTGCCACGTCCTCCGGACGTTGTACGAAGGACAGCGCCACCCAATCGGCCCCCATGTCCAACCCGGCTTCCAGGTCCGCACGGTCTTTCGGGGTCAGCGCCGAAATGGACAGCACGGCGTCCGGAACATTGACCCCCTTGTGGTTGGAAAGGACTCCCGGCGTGATGACCCGGGTCTCGGCAAAATCAGCCCCGACCCGCTCCACCTTCAACCTCACCTTGCCGTCATCCAGGAGAAGATCGGTGCCGGCGGTCAGAGCACTGAAAATCTCCGGGTGGGGCAGGGGGGCCCGATGCTCATCACCCGGAGCGGGGGAGAGGTCCAGCCGAAAGGCGGCCTGTGCCGCCAGACGGACGGAGCCTTCGGCGAAGGTGCCAAGGCGCAGTTTGGGTCCCTGGAGATCGATCAGTACCGCGATGGGACGACGGTAGGCCTCCTCCAGCGCCCGAACCATCCTGACACGCTCTCTGTGTTCATCATGGCTGCCGTGGCTGAAGTTGAATCGGAACACATCGGCACCGGCCCGGAACAGGGCTTCCAGGGATTCGGGAGACGAACTCGCCGGACCCAGGGTGGCAATGATTTTCGCTTTTCTGTCTCTGCGCATGGCGGCAAAATATGGCTTTCCGGCCCCTAATGCCAGGAAATTCAAAGGATGTCTCATGATTGACGCCGGAGCGGCGGAGTTGCCGGTTGATACACCCGCCTTTGAGATTCTCCATGCCGGCACCCAGGTGCCGCTCGTGCTGCTGTGCGACCATGCGAGCAACGCTATTCCGATCCGGCTGGCGCGTCTGGGGTTGGCTTTGGAAGAGACCACGACCCATATCGCCTGGGATATCGGGGCGGCGGAGGTGGTCCGGCAACTGTCGGCGCGATTGCGGGCGGTGGCGATCCTGTCGGGATGTTCCCGGCTGGTCGTGGATTGCAATCGGGCCCCCGGTGATCCGGCCGCCATGCCGGCGATCACCGGAGGCGTCATGGTTCCCGGCAACCGCGATTTGAACGAGGCCGAGGCCGAAGCGCGGCGGAGAGATTATTTCCACCCCTACCACGAGGCCGCAGCCGTCCAGGTTGCCCGTCTCGCCTCCTATGGCGTCCCCCCGCTCGTGGTGGCGATCCATTCCTTCACCCCAAATCTCTGCGGAGACTCGCGTCCGTGGCATGTGGGGGTGTTGTGGAATCGCGACCCCCGTCTGGCCGTTCGGTTCCTTGGGGCGCTGCGGTCCGATCCGGGGTTGTGCGTTGGCGAGAACCAGCCCTATTCGGCCAGGGAGATCGGCTACACTCTGGACCGGCACGCCGGCGCGGCCGGACTACCGCATCTGGCATTGGAAATACGCCAGGATCAACTTGCCGACTCGGCCGATCGAGCCCGCTGGGCCGGGCGGATCGGCGATCTTCTGGCGGGACTGCTAGCCGAACCGTCGATCCACAGGGTTGAGTTCTACTAGCAGAAATGCGCGGCTATCTAGCCGAAACGCCCAGTGATGTAGTCGATGGTACGCTTGTCCGAGGGGTTGGTGAACATCTTCTCGGTATCACCGAATTCCACCAACTCTCCCTGATACATGAAGGCGGTATAGTCCGATGTCCGGGCCGCCTGCTGCATGTTGTGGGTGACGATCACGATGCAGTAGTCGTTGCACAGCTCGGCGATCAGTTCTTCCAGCTTGCTGGTGGAAATGGGGTCCAGAGCCGAGGCCGGCTCGTCCATCAAAATGACCTGCGGGTGAACCGCGATCGCCCGGGCGATGCAAAGGCGTTGCTGCTGCCCCCCCGAAAGACTCTGACCGCTCTGGTTCAGCTTGTCCTTGACCTCGTCCCACAGATTGGCCCGACGCAAAGCCCACTCCACCCGCTCCGCCATCTCCGCCCGCGACAAGCGTTCGTAGAGCTTGATGCCGAAGGTGATATTGTCGAAGATCGACATCGGAAAGGGGGTTGGCCGCTGGAAGACCATTCCCACCTTGGCCCGGAGCTGGGTGAGGTTCTGGGAGGAGTCGAGCACGTTGCGACCATCCACGACGACCTTGCCCTCGGCCCGTTGACCTGGATAAAGCTCGTAGATCCGGTTCACGCTCCGCAGCAGGGTTGACTTGCCGCATCCGGACGGACCAATGAAGGCGGTGACGCGCTTGTCCAGAATGTCAACGTTGATATTCTTCAGGGCGTGGAAGCTACCGTAATAAAAGTTAAGATCACTGATCTTTACTTTCACGGATGCCGAAGAGTCCTGGGTGATGTTCCGTCCATCCTTCGGAACACTTGGTACGGGAGCGACGGCGTCCCAGGTTCCCTGGGTTCTCCCTGTCTCCATTTGCGTCATTACGAAACACTGGTTCATCGTGCAGCCTTTCCATGGCGGCTTGCGGTACGGGCCACAATGTTCAGAATCAATACGGTAAAGGTGATCAGCAAGGCTCCCCCCCACGCCAGGCGTCGCCAGTCCTGATAGGGGCTCATGGCGAACTGGAAGATGACCACCGGCAAATTGGCCATGGGGGCATTCAGGTCGCTGCTCCAGAACTGGTTGTTGAGGGCCGTGAACAGGAGAGGGGCCGTCTCGCCGCTGATTCTGGCAATGGCCAGCAGGACCCCGGTCAGAATTCCCTGGAACGCGGCGCGGTAGCTGATGGTGACGATCACCCACCATTTCGGGGCACCCAGGGCGACGGCCGCTTCCCGCAGGGAGTCGGGGACCATGTTCATCATGTCCTCGGTGGTCCGTACCAGGATCGGTACGGCGATGATGGCCAGCGCCACCGCGCCGGCCCAGCCGGAGAAGTGATGCATCGGCACCACCATCAGTTCGTATACGAACAGGCCCACGATGATGGATGGGGCGCTGAGGAGAATATCGTTGATGAACCGGATCATGCCGGCGATGCGGCCTCGTCTCGCGTACTCGGAAAGATAGGTTCCCGCCAGGATGCCCATGGGGGTTGCCAGCAGGATGGCTAGTCCGGTCATCACCAGGCTGCCGAAGATGGCATTGGCAATGCCGCCATCGCTTCCCGGCGGGGGCGTGGTCTCGGTGAACAGACGCAAGGAGAGGGCATCGAAGCCGTTGACCAGGAGGGTCTTGAGGATCATCGCCAGCCAGCAGAGAGCCAGCGCGGTCATCCCCACGGCGATGGCGATGGAGACGATGTTGACCAGGCGGCGACGTTGCAAAAGGGTCATGCCCGGGCTCCCTGGCTTTCCTGGAGACGCAGCAGCATGCGCTTGGCCATGGCCAGAACGGCGAAGGTGATGAGGAACAGGACCAGCCCCAGCGCCATCAGAGAAGCACTGTACAGGTCGCCCACCGCTTCGGTGAACTCGTTGGCCAGGGCCGAGGCGATGGTGGTTCCCGGGGCCAGCAGCGAACCGCTGATGTTGTGGGAGTTTCCGATCACGAAGGTAACGGCCATGGTCTCGCCCAGGGCACGGCCCAGACCCAGCATGATCCCGCCCATCACCCCGACGCTGGAGCGGGGCAGAACCACGTGCCACACCACCTCCCACTGGGTAGCCCCGAGTCCGTAGGCCGACTCGCGCAGGGCCGGAGGGACGGTTTCGAACACGTCGCGCATTACCGAAGTGACGTAGGGCAGGATCATCCCTCCCAGAATGATGCCGGCGGTAAGAATGCCGATACCCACCGGCGGTCCGCCGAACAGCGTGCCCAGAATCGGCACGCCGTCAAAGGTGCTGACCAGCGCCGGCTGAACCGTTTTCTGGAGGTAGGGAGCCAGCACGAACAGACCCCACATGCCGTAGATGATGCTGGGCACCGCCGCCAGCAGTTCGATGGCGGTACCGATCGGCCGTTTCAGGCTCAAGGGACACAGTTCGGTGAGGAAAAAGGCGACACCGAAACTGAGCGGCAGGCCGATCAGCATGGCGATGAGAGCCGTCATCAGCGTTCCGTAAACGGGAACGAGGGCTCCGTAGCGGTCCATGACCGGGTCCCATGCCGACGTCACGAAGAACCCGACTCCGAACTCCGCCAGAGCCGGCAGCGATCCTTGCACCAGGGTTGCCGTCACACCGGCCAGCAGCAGTAGGACCGCCGCCGAAAAGAACCAGGTAACGGCGTGAAAAAGGCGGTCCCCCAGGGCACTGCCGCTCGTGGCGCTTACCAGGCTGTCAGGCGTGGTCATTCAGAGGGGTCCTGTATACGACGCGGCGCATTTCTTCACCAAAGAGCGGAGGAAGGCAAGCCCCTTCCTCCGGGTCGTCGGCGCGAATGTCACGCGCAT
The DNA here is from genome assembly GCA_046269335.1 of Alphaproteobacteria bacterium. Lineage (GTDB taxonomy): Bacteria > Pseudomonadota > Alphaproteobacteria > Rhodospirillales > Rhodospirillaceae > JADFXL01. The sequence continues at coordinate 5,895 of JBKACM010000123.1, forward strand.
GGGATTTACAGAACCGGCTTGCCGCTTGCGTCCCGGATCCCCTGCCAGTGTTTCCGGATCTGGCCGACCACGGCATCCGGCATGGGAACGTAGTCCAGTTCTTCCGCCATCTTGTCGCCACTTCCATAAGCCCAGTCGAAGAACGTCAGGACGGCCTTGGCTTTTTCGGGCTTGTCCTGGACCGTGCGCATCAGGATGAAGGTAGCTCCGGTAATCGGCCAGCTATCGGCACCGGGCTGATGGGTCAGGAGGAGGTAGAAGCCCTCGGCGTTGCTCCAGTCGGCATTCGCCGCGGCTGCCTTGAAACTTGCCGAAGTCGGCCTGACGAAAGCACCGCTCCGATTCTGCAGGGTAGTGAAGTTCAGCTTGTTCTGCATGGCGTAGGCATATTCCACATAGCCTATGGACCCGTCGGTCTGGCCGACCATGGCTGCTACGCCCTCGTTGCCCTTGCCACCCAGACCCAGGGGCCAGTTGATGGCGGTGCCGGCTCCGACCTTCGCCCACTCGGGACTGACCTTGCTCAGGTAGTCGGTGAAGACGAAGGTGGTGCCGGAGCCGTCCGAGCGATGAACGACGGCGATCGCCTGATCGGGGAGCGCGACTCCTGGGTTGATCCCGGTCAGGGCCGGGTCGTTCCACTTGGTGATCTTGCCCAGGTAGATTTGTGCCAGCAGCGGCCCGGTCAGATTCAGCGCCCCCATCCCCACGCCCTTGACGTTGATGACGGGAACGACGCCCCCCATGACCGTAGGAAACTGGATCAGGCCGGAGTCCTTGATGTCGGTGGGTTTCAGGGGCATGTCGGAGGCACCGAAATCCACGGTCTTCGCCTTGATCTGCTTGATGCCACCTCCCGAACCGATGGACTGGTAGTTGAGACCGATGCCGGTGGAGGCCTTGTAGGCGGCCGCCCACTTGGCATAGATCGGATAGGGGAAGGTGGCTCCGGCACCGGAGAGATCCTCGGCCCCGGCGGTCGCAGCCAGCAGGGTTGCGCCGAACGCCGCGATGGTCAGCCGTTTCATCGCCTTGGAAAGGGTCTCGATCATGCTCGCCTCCTCATGTATGGCGTAATCGGATTGTGGCCGCAGGCTAACGGGTTCCTGCGGTAGAGGGCAAATTGCAGTTTGATGAAATTCCTGCTAATACCAATCCGCGTTGATCGTGACCGATCAACGCCCTCAATCGCCGGCGGGGCCGTCCGGCCCCTTGGCTTGCG
>JBKACM010000124.1:0-7091 GCA_046269335.1 Alphaproteobacteria bacterium
GTGTACGGGTACTTGTTCTTGTTTGTGTAGCTGTTACTGTATTAGTGGATGTGTTAGTACGTGTTGGTGTACGAGTTGGTGTACGAGTTTGTGCGATCCAGCTTCTTCAGCTCTTCCTTGAGCGCGGGCACCAGGGTGAGGTGACCGGCGGCCAGCGAACTGACGCCAATGACGTGGCAGTCGTTTTCCACCGCCTGACGGGCCGACTCCTCGGGAGTCTGGAAGAGGGGACCGATATCGACGTCAAAGCCGATATCTGCGAACGCACTGGCGATCACCTTCTGACCACGGTCATGGCCGTCCTGGCCCATCTTTGCAATCAGGATACGGGGACGACGGCCCTCACGGGACTCGAACTCGCCGACCATGGCCTGAACTTTGTTGTAGCTATCCGAAGCGTGTCCCACTTCGCCTCCATACACACCAGAGATCGTGCGGATTTCCGCCTTGTGACGACCGTACACCTTTTCCAACGCAAAGCTGATTTCGCCAACGGTGGACTTGGCGCGGGCTGCCTGTACGGCCAGATCCAGAAGGTTGCCTTCGCCGGTCTCGGCGGCCTTGGTCAGAGCGCTCAGCCGCTCCTCGACCTCCTTCGGATTGCGCTCGGCTCGAAGCCGCTCAAGCTGCTCGATCTGGGCGCGACGAACAGCGGAGTTGTCGACCTTGAGAACGTCGATGGTCTCCTTCTCCTCCAGGCGATATTTGTTGACGCCGACCACGGTCTGACGACCGGAATCGATGCGAGCCTGGGTACGGGCCGCCGCTTCCTCGATACGAAGCTTGGGAATGCCAGCCTCGATGGCCTTGGCCATGCCGCCGGTCTTCTCCACTTCGACGATGTGCTCCCAGGCCTTCGCCGCAAGATCATGGGTCAGGCGTTCGATGTAGTAGCTGCCGGCCCACGGATCGATCACGCGGCAGGTGTTGCTTTCCTGTTGCAGGAACAACTGGGTGTTGCGGGCGATACGGGCGCTGAAGTCGGTGGGCAGGGCCAGGGCTTCATCGAAGGAGTTGGTGTGCAGGGACTGGGTATGGCCCTGACTGGCTCCCATGGCTTCGATGATGGTTCTGGTGACGTTGTTGTACACGTCCTGTGCCGTCAGACTCCAACCGGAAGTCTGGGAATGGGTGCGCAAGGACATCGATTTCGGATTCTTCGGGTTGAACTGCTTCACCAGCTTGGCCCACAGCATCCGGCCGGCCCGCATCTTGGCCACTTCCATGAAGAAGTTCATGCCGATGGCCCAGAAGAACGACAGGCGCGGCGCAAATTCATCGATGGTGAGACCGGTGGCCATGCCGGCACGGGCGTACTCGACGCCATCGGCCAGGGTGTAGGCCAGTTCCAGATCGGCGGTCGCCCCAGCTTCCTGCATGTGGTAACCGGAGATGCTGATGCTGTTGTACTTCGGCATGTGCCTGGAGGTGTAGCCGAAAATGTCGGAGATGATCCGCATCGACGGCTTGGGCGGATAGATATAGGTGTTGCGGACCATGAACTCCTTCAGAATATCGTTCTGAATGGTTCCGGTCAGAAGCTCCGGCTTCACGCCCTGCTCTTCGGCAGCGATGATGTACAGCGCCAGCACCGGCAACACCGCCCCGTTCATGGTCATGGACACGCTCATCTTGTCGAGCGGGATGCCGTCGAACGGGGTCCGCATGTCGATGATCGAGTCGATGGCGACACCGGCCATGCCGACGTCTCCCACCACGCGCGGATGGTCGCTGTCATAGCCGCGATGGGTCGCAAGGTCGAAGGCCACGGAAAGACCTTTCTGACCCGCGGCCAGATTGCGGCGGTAGAAGGCGTTGGAAGCCTGGGCGGTGGAGAATCCGGCATACTGACGGATCGTCCACGGTTTGTCCACGTACATGGTGGGGTAGGGGCCTCGGAGGTACGGCGGCAGACCCGGCATGGTCTCCATGTGGTCCAGGCCGGCAAGATCGGCCGCCGTGTACAGGGGCTTCACCGGTATCTGTTCCGGCGTGTTCCACAAAAGCTCCGCCACGCTGTGACCGGTCTCGGATTTCAGCCGCGAGGCCCAGGCACCCGCATCGCCACGCGGTGGGGTATTGCCCGGATCAAGATGGATCGTCGTGAAATCAGGAATCGTGGTGCTCATATCGTCACTCCCAGACGGGCCAGGGTCGCACGGTTGGTACCCAGCACATCACCCCCGAGGAAAATGAAATCGTCCATGCCGGCCTCGGCATAGGCCTGCTTCTTTTCGCCGGGATTGCCGGCCAGGAACAGGTAGGTGCATCCGGCCTGTTTCAGAGCCGGGGCCACCTTGGGCACGTATTCCTCGTACAGAGCATCGGACGAACACAGGATGGCGATGGAAGCGCCGCTTTCCTTGAATGCCTTGACGCAGGATTCGGCATCGCTGAATCCGTTGTTGCCAAGGGTCTCGATACCACCGGCCTCGAAGTAGTTCTTGGCAAAGGTGGCGCGCCCGGTGTGCTGCGCAACCGGTCCCAGGTTGGCCAGGAAGATCCTGGGCCAGTTGCCGGTCTTGGCTTTGAAGGCGTCGGCGGCATCCCGGAGGGCTTCGAAGGTCTCGGACAGGCGATGACGGGGCAGGGCCTTTACGGTGGTCCCTCCGCCGACGGCAACCAGGGCTTCCGCCAGAGTCCCCAGGGTCGCTCCCACGGCCGCGGCATCGACGGCCGCTGCCGCCAGCTTGCCCTGACCCAGAACCGCGCGATCAACGGAACGCATGCTGGCCGCCGCCGCCAGGGCGGTTACCCGCTTGCCACGGAGAGCATCGAGGCGTTCCGTCGCCGCCCGACGGAGCGCCTTGAGATCCGGGTTGGCCATTTCCACCGGGGACTCGGCGATGTTCGGGAACTCGTTGACACCGGTGATGGGATCACGGCGCTTGCCGATGTTCTTCTCCCGTTCGGCGTAGGAAGCGGCGATGCGCTCGGCGATCATGCCGCTGGCCAGAACCGCGGCCATACCGCCCGCCTTTTCAATTTCCTGGAACGTGGTCCAGGATACGCGAGCCAACTCGTCGGTCAGGCTTTCGGTATACCAGGAGCCGCCTGCCGGATCGATAACCCGGATCAGCGAGGACTCCTCGCGCAGAATGGTCTGAGCATTGCGGGCCACGCGCCGACCCAGCTTGCCGGGAATGCCCAGGGAGGCATCAAACGGCTGAATCGAAACGGCATTGGCTCCGCCCACGCCGGCCCCGAAGGCGGCGACGGTGGTCCGGAGCATGTTCACCCATGGGTCACGCCGGGTCATCATGCGATCGGCGGTACGAGCGAAGACGGTCATCGCCCGTGCCGACTCGGAGGCACCGCACGACTCTGTCACCCGTGCCCACATCTTGCGGGCTGCCCGGATCTTGGCGATGGTCAGGAAGAAGTCACAGCCGACGGAGAAGCGGAACGCTATCTGACGGCAGGCGGCATCGATGCTCATCCCGGCCTTGGTCATCGCCTTCAGATAGGCGACACCCGTCGCCATGGCGCAGGCCAGATCCTGAGCTTCCGTCGCTCCGGCATCATAGTAACCGGCGGTGTCGACCGCGACCGCCGTGACGTTGGGGAAGGTAGCGGCCGTGTAGGCGGCCAGATCGGCCATCCGTCCCAGGGCTGTGTCCACGTTCGTGGGCAGAGCGCCGGTGGCGGCAAGCGATCCAAGCGGATCGGCATTGAAGGCACCCAGAGCCTTGGTGGGGGCCACGTTGCGATGACGCCACAGCGCAGCCATCAACGCGGCGGCCGGCAGGAACTGGGCCCCAGCATCCAGTGATACCGGAGCAATGTCGAGATGGACACCGGAGAGTACCGTATCCAGGTCATCGGTCGAGGAGACCATGACACCGCCGCGCCCGGCAAGCGACTCCGCCGGAGCCGAGTCGGCGTCCAATCCAGCCTTTCCAGCCAGATCCAGGGTGAGATGCACCGAGGTAACGCCATGTTCGAGATCGGCGAGAATTTCGGCGTTCGCGGCCTTGATGTCCGGGTTCGTGTGCTCCTGACGCACATCCCAACCCTGGAGCCCGGCCCCGGCGACACCACGGCCGCGCGTGAAAGGCATCGAGCCAGGGAATCCGGACGGGTCTCCCTCCGCCGGCCAATCCGTCCGCCGGTAGATGGGCTGGACGGTGATTCCCTCGTACAACCTGGAAACCAGTTTTTTCTCAAACGGCGCGCCCTTCAGCGCCTTGTCTACCGCAGCCCGCCACTCATCATAGCTGGTGGCGGGAAAATCGCCGGCGATGCTCAGTATCTCGTCGTTCATGGCTTACCCGATTACTTGCGGCGAACGCCGCGCGGTGCCTGGCCGACCCGGCCACGTCTACCCGCGGAGTTCACACTTGTTTGCGAAGCCTCCCCCCCCCGACGGCAGCCGCCGGGAGCGGCCAAAGTAAGGGAGCCAAACCCCTACCGTCAAGAACGGGTGAGGATGAGAATCGAATTCGTCGTACCTTTTTCAGGCAGCCCCCATGTTCTCCCGGGCTTTACCCACGGCTTCACGTAGGACGGCCTGCTTCATGATCAGGGTTTTCTCGTTGAACAGCACGTTCTTCATCCAGTCGAATCCAAGCCGGAGCACCGCTTCGTCGTCCACCTTGAGTATTTCGACCGCCTCGGGATCGATCTCGTAGGTGTCCATGAACTTGGTGGAGAAGAAGAAGCTGCGGAGGGCATCCACGTCAGTGGAGACCATGAAGAACATCTTCTGGGTCTGAATCGTGGTTTCCTGACCATAAGGACCGCCGACGGAACGCCAGGAGGCCATCTTCATGATGATGTCGATCCAGCCGCGATCCACCGCTTCGTGTCCCTCCAGTCCCTGTTCCACCCGGTAGGCGGCGACGGTCTGGGTATGGGAACTCTGGTGCCCGGTGCAGTGGGGTTCCTTGACCAGAAAGTGGAAATCATCCCGAGTTTCGGCTCCCTTCATCTTCACCGAGGCCAGCCCAAGCGGATAGTACCGACAGGTGGAGGGGCGATGTTCGTAGACGGAACAGCCCTCCTCGGTCATGAACAGGCAGGCACCCTTGCCATCGGCTCCGCTCATGCGCAGTTTCGCCACCGGCAGATTGGCGGCATCCCAGGTCGCGGGGACCGTATAGGTCGCCAGGAACTCTCGCGGGCGGTGGCCGAGTCCGCGGCTGAGGCGAAGGATATCCATCGGGGTCAACGTGATATCGGCACCGTGGCAGCACACGTTCCAGCAGGACACGCCCCTGTGACACGAAAAACAGAAGCTGTCTTCGGGTTTTAGCTGTACGGGAACGACGGGATTCTCAGGCGCATCGGCGCGTATGGCGGAAAAAATCTGTTCCCTGACCTCTTTGTCAAACCTTGCCCTGTCGGTCATCGTGCCCCCATGGGTCCGTATTGTCGTAACCGTGTACAAAGAAAGAAGGTGCCGGCAATCAACCGGCACCCCCATCCTGTAGAATGGACAAGGAAGGGGGAGGAGGGGTCAACCCTTCTCCACCCGTCCCATCCTATCAGTGCTTCTGGCCGCTGTAGAACTTCTCGACCATATCGACGTGAGGAACCTTGCGCAGGGTCCACTCGCCGGTGTCCGGATTCATCTTCGAGTTCACGAAGACCTTCCAGTTGGCGTCGTCCATCTTCGGGAAGTCCGCACGATAGAAGAAGCCCGGATACCGGGTCTCCTCACGGAACATGATGTGGCGGAGGTGAGCTTCCGCCGCACGCAGGCGGTGGTAGTTCTCCCACGCACGCAGCAGCTCGTGCAGGTCCTTGGCGCGCAGATTGGCGCTGTCTTCCTTCAGCCACACCAAGTGCTTCAGGCCGATTTCCAGAAGCTTGGCATTGGTGTTGTAGTAGGTGGACACGCCAGCCACGTACTCGTCCATGTACTTCTGGAGCCGCATCTGGAACATCTTCGGCGTGATATAGAACGGGTTGACGTCCTCCGCCGTGGTCTTGTCCTTGTGCTCGATGTAGTTGCGGACCGGCTTGTAGATCTCTTCGGCCACGTCCTTGATGTCGGCCTTCAGGGCCGGAACGAAGGACTTGTGCTCCTGAACGAAACGCACCATCTCCTTGCCGGCGATACGGCCCTCGGTGTGGGAGCCGGAGGAGAACTTGTGACCGGAAGCGCCAACGCCGTCACCGGCGGTGAACAGGCCCTTCACGGTGGTCATGCGGTTGTAACCCCAACGCCACTCGGCCGGGGACTTCAGGTCCTCAGGACCGGACACCCAGATGCCGCAGCAACCGGAGTGCGAGCCAAGCAGGTACGGCTCGGTCGGCATCAGTTCGGACGGCGACTCCTCGGGACGGATGTTCATGCCGGCCCACACGCCCGCCTGGCCGATGCACATGTCGAGGAAGTCTTCCCAGGCCTCGGCCTCAAGGTGCTTGATTTCCTTCGGCGTCATGGTCTCGGCCAGCTTCTTCATGGCCGTCGGAGTGTCCATGATGATCGGGCCGCGGCCTTCCTTCATCTCCTTCAGCATCGCATGGTTGCGCAGGCAGGTCGGCACGACGGTAGCGGTGTCGTAGGGAGCGAAATCCTTCAGCATGTCGGCGTTCTTGACGACATAGTTTTCGCCGAAGCCGTTGGTGGCCTGCGACTTGAACAGCAGGAACCACGCACCCACCGGGCCATAACCGTCCTTGAAGCGGGCCGGCACGAAGCGGTTTTCCATCATGGTCAGCTCGGCACCAACCTCGGCCGCCATGGCGTAGGTCGAACCGGCATTCCACACCGGATACCAGGTGCGGCCATTGCCTTCGCCCAAGGAGCGCGGGCGGAAGATGTTCACGGCACCACCGCAGACGTTGAGGATGGCGTTGGCCTTGATCACGAAAAGCTTGTGCTCGCGGACGGAGAAGCCAACCGCGCCGGCGATCCGGTTCGGCTCGTTCTTGTCCAGGAGCAGCTTCACGATGAAGCAGCGCTCAATGATGTTCTCGATCCCCAGGGCCTTCTTGGCGGCCTCGGCAACGATGGGCTTGTAGCTCTCACCGTTGATCATGATCTGCCACTTGCCCGAACGGACCGGCTTGCCGCCGTCCTTCAGGGGCACGCCCTCGGTCTCCTTGGTCTTCCAGATGGGGAGACCCCACTCCTCGAACAG
>JBKACM010000125.1:0-7089 GCA_046269335.1 Alphaproteobacteria bacterium
ACCCTTCCCGTTGGCGAGCTACACAATGCGCCACGGGTCGTAGTCGAAATTTATAAAGGGGCACGCCGGCGATTGAGGGCATTGATCGGTCACGATCAACGCAGATTGGTATGACATGTCGGCAAAATGCTGAATCTATGGCTCCCCTCGAATCGAGAGGAGGATTGCCATGGGTGCGGAGGGTTTCGCGGACATCGCCCGCTTCGGAACGAAGAAGCTGGATCTGCTGCGGCGGTTTCTCCCGTTTGCGGATGGAACGCCGTCCCATGAGCGGCTTGGCCGGTACGTGGAATGGGCGGCGGGCGACCGGTACCGTGCCTTGATACCGCCCGGCCGACGAACCGACCCTTTTGATCAGCTCTTGCCGAGACGGTGACGCTCAGGTAGCGCGTGGGCTTTACCGAGAAGCTGATGAGTCATCTCATCGGCTCACTGGTATCAAACCACCCGGAAGTTCTTGAACTGCCAGGGATCGTCGGCATCCACGTCCTCGGAAAACAGTCCGCCCCGGCCAAGGAGAGGTGTCCAGTCGCTGTAGACGCCCACCACCGGACCCAGGTACGGGCCGATAACCGCAAGGGCTTCCTCGAAGTCGATCTCGTCGGGGTCCACCACTCCGGCCCGGGGATGGCGCATCGCCCACACCACGCCGCCGAGAACGCCAGCGGTGACCTGAAGACTGGTGGCGCTGTTGAGCGGAACAAGCCGCCGTGCCTCCTCGATGGACAACTGGGAACCGTACCAGTAGGCACCCTTGGCGTGCCCCATCAGAAGAACCCCCAGTTCGTCGACGCCTTCGGTGATTTCCTTGACGAGCAGCCGTTGGCGGTCCTGCTGCACCCAGTTCTTGCCTGCCATCTCGTGCAGGGACAGGACCGCGTCGTCACACGGGTGATAGGCGTAGTGAACGGTGGGACGGTAGGTCACCTGGTCGCCCTCCCGCACCGTGAAGTAGTCGGCAATGGAAATCGACTCACCGTGGGTGATCAGGAACCCGTGGAACGGCCCCTCCATCGGGGTCCAGGTCCGCACCCGGACCGATGCCCCCGGGCGGGAGAGATAGATCGCAGCGCGGCAACCAAAGTCATGCCGGTTCCCATCCGCTGGCCAATGACGCTCGTGACTGCCCCAGCCCAGTTCCGAGGGTTGCAGACCCTCGCTGCAAAATCCGTCGATGGACCAGGTATTGACGAACTCTCCCGGGCGCTTCGGCTGGTTGGTCACCTGGGTATCGCGCTCGGCAATGTGGATCACCTTGACCCCCAGCCGCGCCGCCAGTTGTCCCCACTGCGCGCGGGTCGTGGGACGCGCGGTCTCGACCCCGGTGTCGGCAGCAATGTTGAGCAGCGCCTGCTTGACGAAGTGGGAGACGACACCGGGATTGGCCCCGTGGGTCATGACGGCGGTATGGCCACCGGGATAGCGGGCACGCAACTCCAACGCGCCTTCGCGGAAAGCGTAATTGGTGCGTCGCGCCGCCGGGATGGCGGGATCGGTGTACCCACCGACCCAGGGTTCGATGCAGGTGTCCAGGTACAGGGCCGCTCTCGCCTGGCAATATTCCACCAGGGCCAGGCTGGAAACATCCACCGAAAGATTGAGCAGAAAGTCACCGGCCCCGATCCGGCCCTCCAGCAGAGACAGGTAATTCTCGCGGGTCATAGGCTCCAGGAGGATCTCGACGCCATACGCCCTGGCCTCCTCCAGGCCACGGTCATCGGCGGTGATAATGGTGATCTGGTCGGAAGTCATGGCGACGTGGCGCAGAAGAAGGGGCAGGACGCCCTGCCCGATGCTGCCGAACCCGATCATGACCAGCCTCCCCTGGAAGGCGACATGCTTGACGTATTCGCTCACGTTTGTTTATCCCGCAGTGAATGAAATGGAATGGAATGGACAGGGCGAGAGGAAGACAGGAAGGAAGAACCGCCCCCACCCAGGCCGCACAGGCCCCCGCGAAGGGAACGCCACCCACTCACCAGGTGACGACAGTGGAAGCGCGGAAGATTGGAACTTCACAAGAGGCAAAACCCCCTCGGCCTCCTCTCGTGAAGGCCGGAGGGGCACAGCGTCTATCCGTGCATTCGCTCAAGTTCTTCCTTGATTCTGAGTTTCTGGCGTTTCAGGTCGGAGATGTGAGCCGTATCCGGGAGCGGCCGGTGGCTCGCATCCTCGATGGCAGACTCCAGTTGCGCATGCTTTGCCCGAAGCGATTCGACGCGGGCTTCAACCGTCATCGCAAACCTCCCCTTACAGACAATCCAGGATGGGGCTAGTATGCGCCCGTGCCTGGTTATTTTCCAGTGCCGAAATACGGACCACACCATGTGCCGACAACGGGAATTGGATCAATGGGGCGACGGCGTCGGTTGATCGTGGGGATAAGCGGAGCTTCCGGTGCCCTTTACGGCATCCGTGTCCTGGAGATGCTGCGCAACCTCGACGTGGAGACTCATCTGATCGTCTCCCGCGCCGCGGAACTCACTCTGGCCTGCGAAACGGACCTGACCCTCCAGACCCTGACGGCGATGGCCGACGCATGCCATCGGGTGGAAGACCTGACGGCGGCTCCGGCCAGTGGATCGTTTTCCAGCCTGGGAATGATCATCGCCCCGTGCTCCATTCGCACCCTGAGCGAAATCGCCACCGGAACGACGTCCAGCCTTCTTACCCGTGCCGCCGACGTGACGCTGAAGGAGAGACGGCGGCTGGTGCTGATGGTACGGGAAACGCCGCTGCACCTGGGCCACCTGCGGACCATGGTGACGGCTGCGGAAATCGGGGCGGTGATCGCGCCACCGGTACCGGCATTCTACACCCGTCCCGAAACCCTCGCGGACGTGATCACGCAGAGCGTCGGGCGGGTCCTGGATCTTTTCGGGCTTGAGGCCGAGGGTGTCGGCCGATGGCGTGAAGCCTGAGCGAAACCCGCCCCACACGAAGCCGAAACTTCGTGCGGATGGTACGACCTCGCGCCCCGGGACCACCGGGCTTTCTCCCACCCGGCGGCCCCGAAGCCTCCCGGTCCTACTCCTGATCGCCGACGTAGATGCCAAGGCCTCGGGCGGTATGAACGATGGCTCCGTGAGGGTCAACCGAACGGGACCCCTCGACCACGGAGCTCAACTGGACGTCCACTACCCCCCGGTCGTGCCAGGCGACCATACGGTCGAACTTGCCCTGGGCAATCAGATCCACGGCGTGAACCCCGAAGGCCGAGGCGATGACCCGATCCCGGGCGGAGGGCGTGCCGCCGCGCTGCACGTGGCCCAGAACGGTCACCCGTGTCTCGGCCCCTTCCAGGGCGGTATTCAGCCTGCCACTGAGGTAGTTGCCGATGCCGGTGTTGCGCATCTCCCCGCCGGTCAGAACCGCCTGAAGTTTTTCCCCAGTATCGGTCCGGCAGCCTTCGGCCACCACCATCAGGGCGTGATTGCGCTTCTCCTCCTGCTGGACCTGACGCAGCTTGGTAACGATACCATCCAGCGAGTACGGGATTTCCGGGATGAGGATGACATCGGCTCCGCCGGCGATACCGGCATTCAGGGCCAGATGCCCGGCGTCGCGCCCCATGGTCTCCAGGATAAGGACCCGGTGGTGACTGGCGGCAGTCGGGGCCAGCCGGTCCAGCGCGTCCACGGCCGTATTGACGGCGGTGGTGAATCCAACCGCGTATTCGGTGTGACGCACGTCGTTGTCGATAGTCTTGGGCACGCCGATCATACGCATGTTGCCCTGCTGGGCCAGTCGACGGACGATGTTCATGCTGCCGTCGCCGCCGACCACCACCATGGCTTCCAGACCCAACTCGTGGTAGCCGTCGGCCACCTCCTTGGAGCGATCCCTCACCGTGCCGTCGGGCATCGGGAAGGCGAACGGGTCCCCCTTGTTGGTGGTACCGAGCATCGTGCCGCCCTGGCGCAGAATGTCGCAGGTGAATACGTCCAGATCGAGCTTCACGTACTCGATCGGCCGGCTCATGAAGCCCATGGTGCCGTCCTTGATACCATACACTTCCCACCCATAGTGCCGGATGGCGCGGTAGGTGACGGCCCGAATGACCGCATTCAGCCCGGCGCAGTCCCCCCCGCTCGTCAATACCCCGATTCTTTTTGCGTTTGGCATTATCGTTTATCCTCCCCTTGGGTAACTCCGTCCCAGGCATACCCTTTTCGTGCCATTTCTGCTAGTGTCAATGCCGATCGGATGAACGGGCAGGGCACATCTGGTTCGCCTGCCCGCCCTGAGAGAGCGGGTCCATATCATGAGCGATCCCACCCAGGACGAACTGAGGAAGAGGTTGTCCGGCCTGCGCCTGGAGCACCGTGAATTGGACGAAACCATCTCCCGGTTGGCGCAGACGCCACCGCTCGACCAGTTGCAACTTCAGCGGCTGAAGAGGCGCAAGCTGCTGCTGAAGGACAAGATCGTCTGGCTGGAAGGCCACATGCTTCCGGACATCATCGCCTGATGCTGAAGGTACCAGGCAGTGCCTCGTGCCGTTTTGGTATCACCTCCAGCACGCGGCGTCACACCCGGCACCGGGCAGCGGGGGGGGCGTGTCGTCGACCGCGGGAGGCGTTCCGGCTTCGTCAAGACAGTGGATCCTCAGCACCTGGACATCGTTCAGGACCACCTGGCGTCCCCGGCAGGTGACGCCGAAACGCTTCAGTCGCAGAAGCGCCCGGGACAGGCTCTCCGGGGTGACACCGATTCGTCCGGCTACCGCGCCCTTGTCGATGGGCAGGTGCGCCACCGCCCTGCCGGTGGCATCACCGACCAGGGAAAGAAGGTACATCCCGAGCCGCTGACTGGGTGATTTGAGTCTCAGATCGTGCAGTTGCCGTATCAGTTCATGGTGACGGCGAGCCAGGGATGCCAGCACCTTGAGCGACAGATCCGGAGAGCGCGACAGTTCGTCAAGGAACGACTCGGCCCCCACCTGAAGCAATTTCGCTTCCACCAGGACCTCGGCTCCGACCGGAAACCGGCGGGAGGCGAACATCGCCGCCTCGCCGAACGTCTTCCCCCTGGTGAAGACCTCGACCACGCTTTCGGTACCGGATGTCGTGGTCTTGACCAGCTTCACCCTTCCCTCAAGAACCACGAAAAACCGATCCGCCGCATCCCCCTGTATGAACAGCAAGGCTCCCCGCGGATACCACCGACAATGCGCCCCCCGTAGAAGCCGCCGCGTCTCCTCCGGCTTCAGACCGGAGAACATCTCGACTTCCTGTACCACTTCCAGATCTTCCGGACACAGCGAAACGCCCAGCCCGCCCGCAGGAATTGCTTTCACCGGATGGCCACCTTGCATGAGGGTCCGCGATAATCACGCCATCGGATTGCCCACAATCGTCCGGAACCATAAGGCACAACCCGATTGCTCTTGCCGAAAGAATGTACTAGATTGCAACGAATCATAGCATTTCGTTGTCTGTGATCAATTTTTGATGAACATCCCTCGTTGATCCCCCAGGCCTGAACTGGGTTCAGCGCGGGTGTGGACCGCGCTCAGGATACTCGCCCGACCCGGATATGTTGCATGATTTCCGTCACCGATGAAGAAGAATCGGGCTGCCTGGAGGCCATCCGCCGTGGCGCGAGATGCCGGGTTGCCATCGCCGCGGCCACCGCCTGTTCTCCGCTCGTGGTCGAGAAAGCCGTCCAGAGGCTCGTTGCGGCGGGACTGGTGCAGCAGCTGGGTAGCCGGACCCGGCTGGTTCTCACGGTGGCGGGAAGAAAGAGAACGGGAGGGGACGGAAAGGAAAGCGCCCTCACTTATCTGTACGGGACCCCGATCCCGCCGTCTCCGCTCCATCGCCCACGGGAACCGTCCAGGGGTTCGCCCGGTGCCAGGCTTCTGGAGTGGCTGGAGGGTCCCAGGTGCGCCACCGACCTGCCTTCCCGACTTGGCGTGACGAAAACCGCGACGGTGGCGATGGTTCTCAAGCTTCAGGCCCTGGGCTGGCTCAGGATCGCCGACCCGGGGAACGTGCTTTTCCTGCTGGTGCCGCGGACGGAGTTGCGGCCACCGCTTACCCGGATCGAGGAAACGATCCTCTCGGTCCTGCCGGAGGCCCAGGACACGACCACCAGAGCCATCGGCAAGGCGGTGGGGCATTCCCGGCATTTCGTGAAAGCTGTCGCCGAACGCCTGGCCTCCCTGGGACTGGTGACGGTGCGACCCGGAGTCGCCGGTACCACGATCCTCGCGATTACGGCCGCCGGGCTGGGTCATTACCAGCGACGGGGCGTTCCCTCCCCTGTCCCGCCCGATACGCCCGTCCGATCCGAGCGGCGAATCGCTGTTTTGAGACTGATTGCGGAGCATGGGCCGCTGCGGGCGATCGAGGTATCCAAACGACTCGGCCTGTCCCAGACCATCGCCAATTCCCTGGTCCAGTTCTTCAAGCGCCGGGGATTTCTCGAAAAAGCGGAAGGTGACCGGCTCAGCGGCTACATACCGACCGAGGAGGGACGCAAACTCCTGACCCGTATGCCCGCCATGGACGGGCAGGACAAGTAACACCGGCGAGCGCGACATCTGACACATCGCCCCCCTTGTGCGCCGGCATTGAGCGGCCACTCCGGCCGCAACCAGGCCCACGAACGCGGGCACCCGGCCAGGGACCCCACGATGAGTCGATTTATCGGCTCATCGGTATCACTGGCACGACCGCTCTTCCGTCACCGAAACGCTACACACGCTCCGATCATGTCGCATACTCTAAATCATCCCCCATCGGAGTCGAATCACCGCAATCACCACCACCGAAACAGAACTTATCTGTCATGCCCGCAAAGCCGACAAGCCTGTCACTTTCCGAATACACAGACAGAGCCCCAAGCCCACGGCTAGCCGAGTCTCGACCTGAGCTGCTGCCCTCAGCCTCAAAGCAGTACACGGCACCATTCTCGCTTTCGGCAAATTTTACAAGCCTGTCATTCTCCGTATAGACAGCTTCCACACTCAGCCCACCATCGTGCTGGCCGGTTCCTCCCTCGTTAGGCCTTTTATCAGCCATGATCACCAACTCCCGTTCGTAGTAGTTCACTCGCCTGCTGATATGTCCTCGATCTCGTCGT
>JBKACM010000126.1:0-7089 GCA_046269335.1 Alphaproteobacteria bacterium
GGAGATGCCCAATCGTTTGGCAACCACTCCAATCTTCATCCCCTCCGATGGATTCGCCGGGGCATTGCGGAGGGAGTGGCCAACTCCATTCTGGTCAAGGTGAACCAGATCGGCACCTTGACCGAAACCTTTGATGCCATAGAGCTGGCACGGAAGAACGGATACACCACGGTCATCTCCCACCGTTCCGGCGAGACCGAGGATACCACGATTGCCGATATTGCGGTGGCGGTCAATGCCGGTCAGATCAAGACCGGCTCCCTGAACCGATCCGATCGGCTGGCCAAATACAACCAGTTGATCCGCATCGAAGAGAGATTGGGAAGCTCCTCCCGGTTTGTCGGCAAAAAGGTTTTCTACAATCTTTTCCCGGCGGGCTGACTGACAGCAGGAACCATTCACGTATTGTATCAGGGGAAGAAAAAATGCCGCGTGCCGCCCAGGCGAATCCATCGGCGGGGCCCCGGTCGAGAAGGACCGGGGCAAGGCAGAGGAGGGAGAAAAACAAGAGCGGTGGAGATCCCTAACGCTTGATGTTGACCAGTTCATCCAGCATCTGATCGGCCGTGGTGATGATCTTCGCCGAAGCCGAATAGGCACGCTGGGTGGTGATCATGGTGGTGAACTGGGCACCAAGGTCGACCGTGGACGACTCAAGCGAGGCGGAATTGGTCTCGCCGGCACCGGCGCTTCCAGGGGTTCGCAGCGTCGGCGTGCCCGAACCGTCGGTCTGGATCCAACTGTTGCCGGTCAGAGACTCCAGGGCGTTGGCGTTGACGAAGGTGGCCAACGGGATCTGGAACACCGGGCGGGTCACGCCGTTGTCGAACAGGGCGGTGACGATCCCGTTCTTGCCGATGCTGACGCCTGCGAAATTGCCGAACGCGGCCCCGTTCTGGCTGATGTAGTTGGTCTGATAGGCACCGGAGAACTGGGTCATGCCATCGGAGACGTTGGTGTTGCCGAAGAACGTGCTGATGCGCGTGTCCTTGGGTGGCAGACCGGTGGCAGCCGAGACGTTGGTGGCACCGTTGCACCAGTTGACGGCAATCTTGCTGACGTTGATGGTGGATGGAGTGCCATTGCCGTTGAAGGAGATGGCTGGTTCCGCCGTGGCGGGGGCTGGCAGCCAGCTCAGGGCCGTGATGTTGAAGGCACCGTGCGTGGCCGCGATGTTGGAATCGGCGTTGACGGCTGCCTGCGGCGTCCAGGGCACGCGCGGAGGGGCGAGCTGCGGAATGCCGACGGGGATGTCACTGCCGCCCGGGGTCTGGCGGACTTCCAGCGTGGAGGCGTTGGCAATATAACGGTTGGCCCCGGTGGTGCCGGGGTTGAGGAACACCGGCGAGACGAATCCCAGATTGGCGGCCATTGGCGTTTGCAGACCGTCGGTAATGGTAGCCAGGCTGCCGCCGACATTGATAAGGCCGATAGTACCGCTGTTGTTAACCGCCCTGATATTGGTGGTGGCGGTCTGGGCGTTGATCTTGCCGATGATGTCGTCAATATTGTTGCAGCTATCCAGGTTGACGGTGGTGGTGCTGGCGGGCGCGGTGGCGCTGGCGGCGGTCGAGATGATGATCTGCGGCGCGTTGGTCGATGTCACCGGATTGGCGACAGTACCCAGCGCGGTGTCGGCCCCGCCACCGCTGACTCCCAGGGCTGCCGGTTCGGGCAGACCCATGGTGGTCAGGGTCGGCATGGTGGCGGCGTCGCTGCTGGTGACGGTGACCGTATCGGTTAGGCTCGAATTGGCCAGTTGCAGGAACCCGCCCACCAGGCTCGCGGTGACGCCGGTGCGGTTGGTCTGGGCGTTGATGGCGGCCACGATGGCGGCGGGACCAAGCCCACCGATATCGATCTTGGTGGCCTTCAGGGAAATATCGTTGGTGACGGTGATCGAGTCGGGAATAGCCGCCGCGGTGGGAAACGGAACCGCCTGGGTCGGCACCGCCGTGGGCAGGGCCCCGCTTTCGGTGAGCTGGATGGCATTGACCAGCCGCTGCGTGATGTCGGCGGTCGTTCCCACCGAAGGCGTATCGAGACTGATCTGAGTGCTGTTGGCGGGTGATCCGTTCACGAAGGTATAGGTGGTGGGAACGCCGGTGGCGGCATTGGCACCGATATCGATTGTATCGTTGACCTGGGGCGTCGTGGACATGTCGATCCGTCCGGTCGCCGCATAGACGCCATTGTTGGAATCCTGGAGCACCATGTTGGTGGAACCCTCCGGTGGCATCACCTCCAGGGACCAGTTGTTGGTGCTGATGTTCTTCCACGTCAACTGAAAGTTGTGGGGCTCCCCCAGGGAGTCATAGGTCAGGATGTTGGTCTTGTAATTGTCACCGGGTAAGGCGCTGGCCGGCAGATTGGCCCCCATGCGGATATTGCGGGTCTGCTCCGACGTGCCACCCAGGGTATTGAGGTTGAGCGGCTTCAGTTCCTGCGGTGAAACGATGTTGTCGTTGACATAGTGGGTTCCGCCGACACCATCCTTGTAGGACTTCATGTAAATGTCGTTGCCGACGGTGACCTGCACGGCGTTGGCCGAATTGTCGTAGGGCTGCAAGGGCCAACCCTGAAGGTACGAACCACCGACGTTCTGGAGATAACCCTCGCTATCGACCTTGAACGACCCTGCGCGGGTGTAACTGAAAAGGTTGCCCTGCAACGGATTGGCCGCCGAGTTGACAATAAACATACCCTCACCAGAGATGGCAACGTCTGTGGTGGAGGAAGACGATTGCAGAAGACCCTGCTGATCGATACCGGCTCTTGGCTTGGACTGCACGCCACCGGCCGAATACTGGCTCGAAGAGACCTGCTTGGTAACCAGAGTCTGGAAATTGACGTCCGTTCCCTTGTAGCCGATCGTATTGACGTTGGTCACGTTGTCAGCGATCGCACCCATGGCGCTCGACTGAGCGCTGAGGCCGGAAACGCCCGCGAAAAGTGCACCGTAGAGGCTCATGATACTTCTCCCTTTAGTCCTGGTTCCGGGCCGTCCGTTTTATTTCTGCGTGGTTATCGCGGCCGGGGTCTGCGTCGTATTCGAAGAGGGGCTGAAAGCGCTGGTCAGTTTGTCCAGGAGCGAATCCGAGGCTGCCGCTTTTGTCTGCGGAGCCAGGGTTACGCCCAGGACCTTGGAAAGATCGATTTCGATACCGCCGCCCAGCGCAATCTGGGTGGTACCGTTGGAACTGCTGACACCGGTCACCTTGGCCAGGGTGCGGGTGGCCACCGGGACGCTGGCCCCGCTGGCATCGGTAGCGGTGATAGAAACTTCGTAGGCACCATCCTTTTGCGGGAAGCCGAAATTGTCGGTTCCCTTCCAGGTGAAATCATGCTGGCCCACGGTGTTGTCGATGCTGGTGTTGTAGACCACGGCACCGGAAGAATCCCGCACTGTCACGGTCGCGGTATTGACCTGCGATGGGATGGTATAGGTGAGGTTCGCCTGACCATCGACCAGGGGCAGCTTGGTGGTGTCCGCCTCTACCGTCTGGCCGAGGTAACTCAAGGCCGCCGAGGTCTGGTTGGTCTTTTGCAGGGCGATAAGCTTTTCCAGGTTGCTGTTGGCGGTAACCTGCTGCTCGACGCTGGAAAACTGGACGAGCTGATTGGTGAACTGGGTCGAGTCCATGGGCGACAGAGGGTCCTGGAACTTGAGCTGAGTCGTCAACAGGTTGAGGAAGGTCCCCATGTCCTGGTTGAACTTCTTCTGAGCAGCAGCCGCTCCACCCACGGCGGCGTTCGGGGCGGCAGCCTGCGAAGCCTGGGTGTTCATCGTGGTGACGGCAGTGGAGGTCGTGGTCATGGCTGGTGGTCCTTAGATACCTGGGAATACCGTCAGATGCTTACATCCACGCCGCCGCGGAGAGCGGTCAGGCGTTCGGAGGCCGTTCGGGCGGCCTGGAGTCGCTGTTCCAGTTCCTCAACGGCCGGTTCGTGGCTACCACGGTTGCCGGTACCGTTGTTGTTTTCACCACCGCCGTTCTCCCGGGCCCATCCTTGCGATTGGCCATCGCCCCGCAGGTTGAAACTCAAGGAGTCCGCGTCCGGCTTCAGTCCGGCGTCCTGCAAAGCCCTTTCCATTCCGGACGAGTCCTGCCGGAGCAGGGCCAGGGTTTCCGGCTTGTCGGCGGTAATGGTCGCCTGAACCTGGCCGTTCTGGCCGACGTCCAGATGTACTTCGATGCGGCCCAGTTGCTCCGGGGTGAGCTGGATGCTGATGTGATTGGTTCCGTCGGCCAGTGCCTGGCCGATGGAAACCTTCACCTGTTCCACCGGGATCGGCGTCTGTACCTGGTGAGGGGCGCGAGCCTGCTGCGAGGCCTGGGCTCCCTGGGCTTCCGAAGACTTGCTCGTACCCTGGGTGGCCCCGACCTGGGGCAGACCGGCTTCCTTGTCACTGGATACGGACTGGGAGCCCGTCTGAGTTCCCTGGTTTCCCTCGCTGCTGGCAGCCGCGACACCGCTCAAGGTCTCCGCGAACGAGGACGTTGGCATGACCGTCAGGGAACTTTCCACCGGAGTCGACAAGGTCTCGCCCGTCGCCTGCGCGCCCATGGCGGCTAAAGCTTCCGGAGACTTGCCCTGGCCGCCCTGGGATTCGGAGAGCTGGGAAGGTGTGCCTGGCAACGTACCGTTGCGTACCATGTCGTCAAGGCCGCTACCTGCCAGCAGGGCGCTGGGGACCAGCGATGAAGCCGACTGGGGTGCCATCCTGGTGACTTCGGCCTGGGTGGCAACGGTAACCGCCAGACGCTCCCCGGCCCCCAGCATTTGCGACAGGTCGGCCGCCTGGGCCTGCATTTCGGAATTCTTGGCGCTGACCGGGCCGTTGCTGGCGGTCTTGGCACCCGTGAACCGACCAAAGAGAGAAGCCCCGGATTGCAGGTTCAGCTTGAAGGCGAACAAGGAAGAGGAGTCGTCTTCCGCCTGGGCGTTTTCATCGACCTGCAAGGTGGCCGTGGAGGCATTTCCACCCTGCTGGCTCGTGGTCAGAACCAGTCCCTGATTCCGGGGGGCACCGGAGAGCAGGGCCTCCATCGCGTCGGCGTCTTGTCCGTTGTCTCCGCTACCGCTCTCGTCGAATTGCGATATCTTGACGGCGTTGTCGTTCATGGCACGGATCTGAACGCTGGCCACCACGGACTGAACCGCTTCGTTCGCCTCCAGGGCGGTCTGGTTCGCGTCACTGCCGCCACGGTCGTCGGTCTGCGGCGACGACTCCCTGGTATCGGCCTTGGCGTCGTTTCGGGTCTCGCTCCGACTGGCATCCTTGTCGGCCCGTACCGCGCTATCGTCAGGTGCGGCCTGGGTCTGGGCATCGTCGTCGGAGGCTGCCTGTGCCTTTCGCTGGCGATTGTCGGTGCGGCCTGACGACTGGACACGGCTGGTGTCACGGGCGTTGCCGCCATCCGAAGGACCGGAAGCCTTGCTGTCGCTCTGGGTCGGGGCTGGTCTGTCCGGCTGTGCTACCGGCTGTGGCTTGTCGATGGCCGTCGCCAGGGTTTTCGCCACGAAGGGAAGACCGGACATCCC
This sequence comes from Alphaproteobacteria bacterium, assembly GCA_046269335.1. Lineage (GTDB taxonomy): Bacteria > Pseudomonadota > Alphaproteobacteria > Rhodospirillales > Rhodospirillaceae > JADFXL01. The sequence continues at coordinate 5,548 of JBKACM010000126.1, forward strand.
GCCAAAACGGAAGGAATTCTGCTGCAATATCGCGGCAAAGGCACCAGAATCCCCCTGCCCTGGCACCGGCTGCGTGGTGCTGCCCGGGGTCTGGGTGTTGGTTCTGTCTTGCGCCGATGAAATCGACAGGTCCATGGCTATGTTCCTACGACAAGGAGTAAGGATCGCTCCAGGTCTAGCAAAGGGTGGGCCAAGTTTCGGTAAGGCGCTAACCAATTGTTTTTCCATGATAAAGATATGATCTGGCCAATGAGGCACAAATTCGTCATCGTTACCGGGCAATTGCTGCTGACGAACGACGGCATATTCTGCCGATCGGCGGAAAGCGTTGGGGACGAGTCCGAATGAGCGAGGATCTAGCGGCTCTGGAAGCTTTCGGTCTGGCCGTGGTGCTGGCCGCGCAGGGTCGTACTGCGGAGGCGGCCCAGAATTATCGGCAGGCCCTGACTCTGGACCCCGGATTCGATACCGCCCGCTACAATCTGGCCAGTCTCTATCAGTCCGCCGGCCTGTTAGAGGAAGCGGAATCTCTCTACCGGGCCATTCCGCCAACCAGCGAGGTGTTTGCCGCCGCTGTCTGCAATCTGGGGGGGGTGCTGACACGCCGCGGGCATCTGGAAGAAGCGACCGGGTGTTTCGCCAGAGCATTGATGGCCAGGGGAGACCTGATACCGGCCCGGTACGGCCTGGCCCGAGCCCTGTTGCTGCTTCACCGGTCAGAGGAGGCGGCCGAAACCTTTCGAGAGGTTCTAAATCAGCAACCACGGAACCTGCTGGCCCGCGAGGGTCTGGGACTCGCCCTGGCCCAGCAGGAACGATACGAAGAGGCCCTCAGTCACCTCGTATCGGTGGCCGGGGTCCATCCTCGGGAATCCCGCCTTCTGGGGGATATCGGCCGTATCCTGATGCGGCTCGGTCGATTCGTCGAGGCGGAACACACGTTTCGGCACGCCCTGGATCTGACACCCGAGGAGCCCCGCTGTCATGCCGATCTTGGCTTTCTGCTGGAGATGCAGGACCGATTCGGAGAAGCAGTTGCCGCCTATCGCTACGCCATGACCGGAGCTCCCGAGGATAGGGAACTGTTGAAGCGGCTGATCTCGGCCACGCTGGCACGAGAGGATTTCGCCGGAGGTTGGGCGCTGCTGGAAACGAAGACCAGCGAAGGTGCGGCCCTGCCCACCGACCGGCCCCCATGGGATGGAACCGATCCGGATGGGCAGACCCTGATCCTGTACCCGGATTCAAATCTGGAGGAGGCGATATTCCTCGCTCGCTTCGTCCCGATGGTGGCTTTGCTGGGGGCCACTGTGATCGTGGCGGCCCCCCCGGAGCAATGGACCCTGTGGCGTGGTCTGGAGGGTGTGTCAGCCGTCATTCCTGTCGATGGTCCTTCCTGGCCACTCCACCAGGCCCATGCCTCTTTTTCGAGTCTTCCCCGTCATTTCCGGGTTTCCGAAAGGGGAATTCCGACCAGCGTCCCCTACCTGATGGCGGACCCCGCTCGGGTGCGGGGGTGGGAGAGTCGCCTGAACTCTCAGG
>JBKACM010000127.1:0-7083 GCA_046269335.1 Alphaproteobacteria bacterium
GTGGCCATGTACGTTCTTCTCGGCGGTGCCGGTCTTGCCACCCACCAGATACCCGGGGACATCGGCCTTGGCTCCGGTACCGTCCTCCACCACCAGTCGCATCATCCAGCGGATCCTGCGCGAAGTTTCGGCGGATATGACTTTCTCCCCCGCCGGGAGGTGTCCGTCGTCACGGCGAAGCACGGTTGCCGGCCGGAAGGTGCCGCCGTTGACGATGGTTCCCACCGCGTTGATCATCTGCACCGGCGTCACCGCCATGCCATGACCGAACGAAATGGTCATGGTGCTGATCTCGTGCCACGGATTGGGCACCAGCGGCGAGGCCACTTCGGGCAGTTCGATGGAAGCCGGAGACAAAAGGCCGAGCTTGCCCAGATAGGCGCGCGTGTTTCTGGTCCCAACCTCCAGGGCCATCTTGGCGGCACCGATATTGGAGGAATGGATCAGAATTTCGGGCACCGTCAGCCAGCGGCGCTGGGCGTGGTAGTCCTTGATGGTGAAATGGGAAATCTGGATGGGATTGGTGGCATCGTAGCGGCTCTCTACCTTGGAGACACCAAGATCCAGGGCGGCAGCGGCGGTGAACAGCTTGAAGGTGGACCCCATCTCGTAGACGCCCAGGGTGGAGCGATTGAACATCGTGTTGATGTCGGACACCGGCTGATTGGGATTGAAGTCTGGCAGCGAGACCATGGCGATCATCTCGCTGGTGCGGGTATCCATCACCAGTCCGGTGCCGCCGATGGCCTGGAATTCGGCAATCTGCTTGGCAAGCTCCTCGCGCACGACATGCTGGACCCGGATGTCCAGGGACAGGCGCAAGGGTTCGGTACCGGTGCGCAGGCGACTGTCAAAAGTCTTCTCGATGCCGGCGACGCCGTGGTTGTCGATGTCGCTCATGCCGATGATGTGGGCGGCCAGGGAACCGTGCGGGTAAATGCGCCGCTCTCCCCGTTCGAAAGACAGGCCGGGGACACCCAGGCGGTTGACGGCGTATTCCTGGTTCGGGGTCAGGTTGCGTTTCAGATAGACGAAGCTCTTGTCCGAGGACAGCTTGGTCAGAACCTCGGCGTAGGGAAGGTCCGGCAGCGCCTTGACCACCTGCTTGGCGACGGTTTCCGGGTTTTCGATCCCGCGAGGATCGGCGTACAGGTTGACGGTGGGCAGACTGGTGGCCAGCACCACGCCATTGCGATCGGCGATGACGTTGCGCGCCAGATGAGAGGCCTGGGCGTCCGTGGTGCGGAGACGACGGGGGGCGTCGGTGCTGGCGAACAGGGATACCTCGACCACCCTGGCTCCGACGACCAGGAAGGCCAGCAAAAACATCCCCCCCGGCGATGATCAGACGGGTCCGCCCGACCTCCAGGGCGCGCCTGCGTCCGATGTCGGCACGGGCGGCGGGTTCGGCGGTGGTCAGCCCTGGGGCCGACCCCTCCTCGGGATGCCTGCCGTCACGCAGTCGAACTTCCGGCCTGTGCCGCAAAATGGAGGCGAGGGCGAGCATGGTGCTTATCTCACGCTGTTGGCTTGGGCGGTCCTGGTGGGAAGCTGGGGCTTGCGGACCGGCAACGGCGGAACGGCACCCACCGCGCGGCTCCGCGCCCCGCTTGCGCCGCTGCTGCCGTTGAAAGCGGTGTAGTAGGCGGTGGGAGTCGCGGTGACGGTGGGGGTGCCCGGTGCCGCCGAGACACGGGTGGACGCGCTACGGTTGGCCAACGGCCGGGGGGCTGGTGCCAGGGCGGAGCCGGCGTCGGCGACCACGGTGGTCGAGGGCAGGGCGGCGATGGTGGTGATCTGCCTGGGCAGGGTCGGGGTCATGTGAAGGTGGGTCTCCGCCAGCCGCCGTAGGCGTGGCGGATCGTTGAGGAACGCCCATTCGGCCTGGAGCACGTGAATGCTTTCCTCACCGGTACGTACCGACCGATTGATCCGGTCGAGATCATCCTCCAGGGACTGGACCTCATGCTTGAGCAGGAACAGGCTGACGCCCACCCCCGTTGCCAGCACCGACCACAAAACGACCATGATGCGAATCATCGAATGCCTCGTTTCTTATTGGATGGGCTTGGCCACGCCGGCGCGGAGGTCCGCTCGGCGGCACGAAGCCGGGCGGAACGGGCGCGGGGGTTGGTGGCGGTTTCCCCGGGCGAAGGACGCAGAGCCCGGGGAGTGAGGAGAGCAAAAGTGGGGAGGTCCGACTCCCCCATCTCCGGCAGGTGACGCGAAGGGCGTGGCAGACGACCGGAACGCTCTCTCAGAAAAGTCTTGACGGCACGATCCTCCAGGGAATGAAACGCCACCACGACCAGACGTCCACCCGGAGACAGGAGGCGTTCGGCGCAGGCAAGACCGCGGTCCAGCTCGCCCATCTCGTCGTTGACGTAGATGCGCAGGCCCTGAAAGCTTCGGGTGGCCGGATCAATGCCGTCCGGGGAGGACCGGACCACGCTGCGGATCACGGCGGCAAGCCGGGCGGTACGGGTGATCGGGGCCTCGGTCCGGGCGGTGACGATGGCCCGTGCTACCCGACGGGCCATGCGTTCCTCGCCGTAGGCATGGAAGATGCGGGCCAGTTCGGTTTCGGGCAGGCCGTTGACCGCCTCGGCCGCGCCCTGACCCTCGCACTCCATCCGCATGTCGAGGTCGCCGTCCCGGGAGAACGAGAAGCCGCGATCCGCATCGTCTATCTGCATCGAGGAGACGCCCAGATCCAGGGCGATGCCGTCCACAGCCCCGACCCCGAGACCCTCCAGCAGGGCGTCCATATCGCCGAAACGCCCTTTCGTCATGGCAAGCCGCCCGTCATAGACCTCCGCCATGGCCTGGCCGCGCGCCACCGCGACGGGATCTCGGTCCACGGCGATCACCCGGCAACGGGCCTTCTCCAGGATCGCCCGCGTATAGCCGCCATCCCCGAAGGTGCCGTCCAGATAGACCCCGCCGTCGCGGGGGCGAAGGGCCTCCAGGGTCTCGGCCAGCATGACAGGGCAATGGGAAAAGGATTGTGGGGCGGGAGCGGTCATGACCCCTCCCCCTTGCGGGCTATCTGTACCGTCGGTGGCTTCTTCCGGGCCCGTTCGAGCGCCTCGGCCTGGGCCCGCTTGTGGGCCGTGGGCTCCCAAATCTGGAAATACTTGCCCATACCGACGAAGGCGGCGGACCCTTTGAGAGCGGCGTATTCCACCAGTTCCTCGGGCAGGAGGATCCGGCCCTCGGGATCGAACGGCAACTGGTGAGAGCGGGAGAAGATCAGGCCGTTGATCTCCTCCTGCTCGGGCGAGAAGGCGGCCATGTCGTCGATGCCGGCAGCAAGCCGTTCCATCCAGTCGATACCGCGCCCTTCGATGCATCCGGAGGTGAAGGAGGGGAAGGCGATGACCCCGGGGAAGCTCTGCCGCGCCAAGGCCGCGCGGAAGGGGGCAGGCACGGAGACGCGCCCCTTCTGGTCAACCTTGTTCACGAACGTGGCCATAAACAGCGACATCGCCGTTTCGCCCCCTGTCCCGGATACAGGCCGTCCCATGACGGCCCGCGTACTCCCCCCCCTGGGGTCTCTTCCCATGGGGCGATACCGGACAGACTCGTCCCTGTTCGCCCTTCTTTCTGGGTTGTTATGGGATATCATGGGTAAAAATGGGTGTCAATGGTATCGAATAGTATAGGCATGGATTCTGGGTGTAGAAGGCGGTCTCTATGACAAAAGGCGGCAATACTGATTGTGCATTGCACCCCTGCGGGCCCCCCAGATATTCGATGCGTTCCCAGAAACCAAAGGGGGTAGCGGCGGTTTTGTTCTTTCAATGTTCTTTCTTGGCGGGTGCGGAACAAAAGGAGATATTCGGAAAAATACCAGTCGTAATGAAAACGAGGCAAAAATAGGATTTCCTTCCAGCCGTAGGTTGCTGGATGGAGATGTTCCGGGTGGTTTTCGGTGTGGCGTTCCGGAAAATAACTATCGAGTCGCAGTCAAAGTATAAAACTTTTTATATTTTAGGTAATACTTTGCGATTGTATCTCCATGGGAACCGGCATTGTCACATCGCTGAGCCGCCCGCACACTACTGCCTGCGTCATGGTCACGGGCGATGTTGCGGTGCAGCAATGCCCCGTAATCGGAGAAAAAACCGGAACAGACAACCGCGCCAGATGGTCTGTAAGCCGGGTTCTGTACCCGTGGGTAACGGGCGATGGCCATTCCTCTGGGACGCCCGTTACCGGACGCCTCACGCGACCGACCCGGACGGCAGCGCGGAAACCCGCCTGCCGGCCGGTATTTTGGTACCGGCCGGCGTGCCATCCCTATTTGGTCTTGCTCCCGGTGGGGTTTACCGTGCCATCCCCGTTGCCGGGGACGCGGTGCGCTCTTGCCGCACCCTTTCACCCTTGCCTGCGGGCCACGGCCCCGAGGGGCCGCGCCTGTGCCGGCGGTTTGCTTTCTGTGGCACTTTCCCTGGGGTCACCCCCGCCGGGCGTTACCCGGCACCGTATTTCCGTGGAGCCCGGACTTTCCTCCCTCCACGGGAGATTGTGTCCCGTGGACAGCGGCCATCCGACCATCTGGCGCGCCGGAACGATACGCCGAGTGGTGGAGCATTTACAAGCCCGTCGCCCAGGGTAATCGGGTGAACCCGATTGCCCTGGTTTGTTCTTGCCCTTCAGTCGCCAGGCGGGCGCGTCCGCGCCCTTGGCTTGCGCGCGCACGGGCGCGCGGGCGCTCAATGCGCCATTTGTTCACGTTTTACCCTGGTGTCACGATTCCATTTTTTCACTTTCACCCGATTGCCCTGGTCCGTCGCCGTTGGAAACAATACCGTTGGGAGGTTCGGAAGGGGAGGGGAGGGGTGTTGCATGGACGAGGATTGCGCGGGGGCGACGCTGGCCTGCACCGGCTGCCGAAGGACGCCGTCGGTGGCCGAGTTTCTCGACGGGGCCAGGGATTACCGGCAGTATCCGTTTCGTGAGGATTACGTCACGGTCATTCATCACGAATGCACCTGTGGCGAGGTTTCCGAAGTCAGGGTCATGCCTGGGAGGATCTATTTCGGGTACCTGTATGCCGTTTGTCAGGCGCATTATTGCCCGGTGAAGTGCGCTCCGGTTCCTGGTCTTACCGTCGTGGACGGGGATGCCCACGTTCTCCTTGGTTATGAGGGCCGCACCTGGGCCGTACCGCTGGCTGCCACTCCCTGGGCGGAGCTTCCGGGTCGGTGCTGAGATGGAGGGGTCAGGACAGAGCCTCTGCCGGGGAAAGCCACCGCGCCGCTCCGTGAATGCGGGTGCGGCGGAACAGCTCGCCCAGGAATCCCCAGCATCCCTCATCGTGCCAACCATGATGGGACATGATCCCGGTGGGCTCAAGGGGATCGGCCGCGCCCGTCCGTCGCGCCACCAGGTGACTCAGGACCTGGTCCAGGCACGGGGCCTCCCCCAGAAAGCGGCCTTCCTCCCAGTGCAGAAGGTCCACATGAACATTCAACCGTCGCACCGGAGTGGCCGAGGCACTAGGCTCCCTGCACCCCATGGCGGAGAGGGCGGTAAGGCCGATCCCGGGCAGACGGGGGATGAGATCCTCGTCGATACGATTCCAGGGAGGGACAAGGACCGGCAAGGTTCTTGGGAACGAGGACAGAAGTCCTCTTGCCTTCGCCAGTTCTCCGAGACGCACTTCCGGGCTGCGGTGCGGACCGTATTCGTCCGCAGCCTCGCCGGGCGGGGCATGGTTGACGTGGCCGAAGCCGTGGACCAGGACGAACACCCGCTCCTCCGGCATCAGTCGCCGTGCCAGGGCCGGGTCGGCGTCCCGAGGGACGACCGCCAACCCGAGCGGCACGTCGGAGTCGGAGGACAGAGATAGCAGCCTCTCCACCTCCGGCGTGACCCGCACGGCGTCGTCGTCCCGCCACCAGAAGGTGGCCACGGCACCGCCGCGTCGCCAGGCACTCAGTTCCGCCTCAAGATCGTCCCAGCCTGCCATGAGATCAAGGCCATTCAGCCGCAGCGCATTTCGTCCGACGAGACGGAGTGCCGGGGTCGCCGGGCATTGTCAGTGGGAAACATGGGGATTCCGGTATCCACCGAATAGCAGACGCGCTCGTCGGGTTGTGTCGCGTGGATGGCGGAAACGCCGTCCCAGCAATTGAACAGGGACTGGGCGAGGAAGGCCTCCTCCTCCGACCGCGCCTCGGCCGATTTCCATTCGAACCAGTGGACTTCGCCGGAGCCCGTGGGGACGTGGTGGGTATGACGAATCAGGACATCGTAGGTCATATCTCAGTCCTCCTGTAAGCCTGTTCTCATCCATTACATTTGGCTGTTGCTTCTCGTTTTCAATATGACCCCTCGGACTTTTTCCGACCCGGGGTATTTTCAGATTCCTGCCCGTCTCCGTACTGCCTTGACCTCGGCGTATATGGCGGGGATGACGATCAGGGTGAGGATGGTGGAGGACACCATACCGCCGACCATGGGCACGGCGATGCGGCTCATGACCTCCGAGCCGGTGCCGGTGGCCCAGAGAATGGGCAGCAGGCCGGCCATGATGGCGACCACGGTCATCATTTTCGGCCGCACCCGCTCCACCGCGCCTTCGACGATGGCCGCGTGGACGTCGGCGTTGGTAAGGTCCTCGCCCGCCTCCGCGCGCCGGGCGCGGACGGCCGCCAAGGCGTGGTCGAGATAGATCAGCATTACCACTCCGGTTTCCGCCGCCACGCCGGCCAGCGCGATGAAACCGACCGCCACCGCGACACTGAAGTTGAACCCAAGGTAATCCATCAGCCACACGCCGCCGACCAGGGAGAAGGGCAACGACAGCATGACGATCAGGGTTTCGGTGATGCGTCTGAAGTTCAGGTACAGGAGCAGGAAGATGATGAAGATGGTCACGGGAATGACGACCTTCAGCTTCTCCTTGGCCCGCTCCATGTACTCGAACTGGCCGCTCCAGGTGACGAAATATCCTTGCGGCATCGTGACCTTTTCCTGAACGACCCGTCGGGCTTCTTCGACAGAGCCCCCAATGTCGCGGTCGCGGATGTCGACGAAGATGTAGGCCGACAGCAGGGCGTTCTCCGTGCGGAT
>JBKACM010000128.1:0-7015 GCA_046269335.1 Alphaproteobacteria bacterium
GCAGTTTTCACGCGTAAGAGTTATGCGGGATGATAACCTGATAGCCGATATTGAATGGGAAGTATCTCTGTTTTTGGAAGAGATGGAAGAAACCATTAATAAACTAATCGCCTTGAAGGAGGCAGCATGAGTGGTGTAAATAAAGTAATTATTGTTGGAAATATTGGACTAAGTGTGTATCTACTTCTGGTACGTTTACTAATTGTCCGGCTGGAGCTACTCAAACTACAAGCTCAGATTACGACGCACAATTACAGACAGGGGCAGGTAAGAGGACTCTATTTCGATGTGGTGAAACTTTTGATGCTAGTACTAACCCTGCTATTTCATCTGCATCAACTGATGGTAGTTTGATTGGTGGATTTGGTACTTGTACTGGTAATCCTGCTATTGTTACTTGGAATTTTGATTCTAATTTGCATTCATCTACTGTGAATATTGCAGGATGGCGAGTAAGAGCCGCAAGCTCGCGGGCGGCCGCGCCGGTCGGCTCCCGGATCAGGGCACAGACGTCGAAGTTGGGCATGGTGAGTACGCCATGCGGGTAGACCAGCGCCGCTTCCGTCCGCTCGACGACCTTGGGGGCGAGGCGGCTGCGGTCGCTCCGCCCGGGCAGGCGGGAAAGCGACACCACCAGGGCATGCCACCCGGCCGCCTTGCGCCCGATCTCCCCCATCAGGGCCGCAAAGACCTTGTTCGACGGAGACTCTCCGGCAGGCACAGTTGACAACGCCACTTCCGTCACACTTTCTTCCAGGGCACCGACGGTTCAACTCGTCAAGTACCATCGTTTCGCAATTTCGATTGGCATGCAATCTCGAAATTAGACTTTGGTCAAGAGCCGGCGCTGGCCCGCTCCTGTCCGGTGGTGTCGATGGAAACCTCTCCCGCCCAGGTACACAGACACACCGCGCCGCCGGCCAGGACCGGCTGGCCCGCCACCATCACCCGTGGGGCCACCGGTACCCAGGGCGCGGCCAGGACAGGCACGCATGGCTGTGGCGTCAGCACCCCCAGTGCCGCCGCCGTTGCCGCCGCAACGCACGGATTGGCCAGGCTCTCGCAGAGAGCGAAGGGGGGAACATTGAGCATCGGCACGAAATCATTGATATTGGCCGCTGGCAGTTCGCTTGCCAGGACCCGGTTGACCGGCAGAATCGTCAGAACCGCCGGCGCGGTTCCGAAGCTGCATTTGAGAACGGCGGTACTGGTGACGATCTGGGCCATGCGGCGGGTGAGGAATGGTCAGCCGTCGCTGGTGGTGAAATCGTACAGTTCGAAGGGAGTGCCCGGCGTCAGGGCCTGGGTCACGGAACCGGACGAAGTCGGCCAGGTGACGGTGGTGGTGTTTTCGGTAACATTGTTGATCCACACGCTGGGCGTCCCCGCCAGCGGTTGAATCTGAAGCGTGATCTGGCCGGTGAAGACGGCACCGGCACCGGTATAGACGTAAACCTGGTTGGGCGTGACCGAAAGATTGGTAAAGCTCCGGTTGATGGTGACCTGAAGCGGCAGGTTGTCCTGGATCGCGAACTGTCCCGATCCCGTCTGCACGACGATGCCGACCAGAAACGACGTCGCCACCGCCTTGTTCAGGGTGAAGGCGACCGTACCCGTACCGCTCATGACATCTCCGTGGCAAACGGGCCGGAAAAGCGCCCTCCGGACAGCCCGCAACTGCGGGCCACCGGGGGGCGCGGGCTGAACCTGGTACCAGAACCAGGAGACGGCTGGGCTCAGTCCGTGGTGAAGTCGGACAGGGTCAGCGGAGTGCCGGGCGTCATGGCCTGGGTCACAGTGCCGGTGGAGGTCGGCCAGGAGACGTTGACGGTGTCGGCGGAGACGTTGACCACCTCTACCTGCGGCATGACCCCACCACCTGCCGGCTGGATCTGGACATTGACCGTGCCGTTGAACTGGGTCTGGGCCGATACCTGGAAAGCCAGGGCGTGGCTTTGCAGCGACATCTGCTGGAACGTGAACGTGCCCGTTATCGAGGTCGGGTCGGAATTCTTGAGAAAGAACGTCCCCGTGCCGTTCAGCACGGTGAATCGGACCTGTTCCGTGGACGCGGTGGCGTTTTCAAGGGAGAACGTTACCAGATTGGACATTTCAAGCTCACTCCGTTGATAAATGACTGAAGGATTCGTTGCCTGCTTCTTCCTGGGCCGCTTCCGCGGCGATCCCGGGCTCGTAACGGACCTGCCTGGACAGACGGCGAGCCTTGGTCGCTGGTCCCTCCAGGGCGGTTGCGTCCTGCACCTCGCGGACAGCCGGCGGAGACTCGATCGGCATCCACGCCGGCAGGGCCCAGAAACCGGGTCCCGCCAGGTGCAGCGTTTCCAGAGCACCCTGGATCGTGATCCGCGCCTCCCCCGGTGCCTGGACATGGCCATAGACGAAGGGTTCGTCGCACTCGACCATCGGCATGATGCGCAGCACCGCCGGAGCCCCGGTCAGTTGCACGTCGATGCGCTGCGGCTTCACGATCAGACTGCTGACTCCAAGGACACTTCCAGGCTGGAAAGCGTCGATCTGCACCATCGGTGTCGTCCGCGGCATGACGAAGCAGCCGTTCAACTGCCGGGAAAGTTCAACCCCAACGGTCGCACCGCTCGTCACTCCCTCAAACAGGAATACCAGGCGTCCGTGGCTCCCCCGGCGACTGTGCATACCCATGACGACCCCCCAAAACTCCGGCGTTCACGTGAGACGAGAGCGCGGAAAGATAGCCAGTACGCCATCACAACCAGGATAAGATTGCACGATTCTGATTGATGACGCTCGGATCGATGGCAACAATATAGATAGACAACCAATAGGTCAAGTGTGTATTCTGCACGTCATTCAAACATGGGATGAACCCATCAACGCAAGCCTGTGGCGAGAGTGGTGATGCCGATTCAGGTCAGCTATCCAGGTGTCTATATTCAGGAGTTGCCTAGCGGCACCCATACGATCACGTCGGTGGCGACATCCACCACGGCGATCATCGGATACTTGCGGCGTGGCCCGGTGAACAAACCGGTCATGCTCACCAATTTCGGTGATTTCCAGCGGGTTTTCGGTGGGATGGACCCGCAGAGCGAGGCCAGCTACCAGATAAACCAGTTCTTCCTCAACGGCGGTTCCACCGCCTGGGTGACGCGGATCTTCAGCTCCGCCTCGCTGCCGGTGCTGCCGGCGGCGACGATCCAGGGGGGACCGATGGGAGGAGGGAAGAGCGGCGGCAGTGGACTGGCCCCTCCCACGGGGGTCACCAGCCTGAACATCATGGCGGCCAATCCGGGGACCTGGGGCCTGAACGTCTACGTCACGGTGGACTATCTGGGCGCGGCACCGGGGACGTTCAATCTCTATGCGACCGAGTACAATTTCTCCGGTTCCACGCCCAGCGTGGTTCGAACGATGTCGTTCGGTGGCGTCAGCATGGATGCGACCGCTTCCAACTATATCGTCGAGGTGTTGAACTCCAGTGGCAATCCCGATGCCAACCTGATTGCCCTTTCCGACCCCAACCCTCCCCCGGCCGGCAGTGGCTATACGCCGGGACAGGCACCGTTTCCCACCGGTACGGTGCTGCAATTCGCGCCACCGGCCCAGGTGGCCACCTCCCAGTCGCTAACCGTCACCCTCCAGCGACCGGCTTCCGGCAGTCAGACGCCAACCCCGTTGAGTGCGACCATCCCGGTTCCCAATATCCAGACCCTGGAAAGCTTCGTTGCCGCCGTGCAGAGCGCCCTGGCGGCCTCGGCGGCATCGCTTGGCTGCCCGGCCCTGGCCAGCGCGCGGGTACGGGCCTTCACCTCGCCGTTTCCGCCGGCCTCCAGCGGTGGCGGCGGCGGGAGTGGCGCGGCGGACCCGTCCAACATGGTTCACATCCTGCTGACTGACCCCGGAGAGGCCGGGACTCTGGTTGGTGTCAGCTCGACCAACTCGAAGCTGTTTACCCAGTTGCAGACCAACACCCAGGCGGTTCCGCTGACGGTGACCAAGCCCAAGAGTTCCGGTGGTGGCGGTACCGGCAAGACCCCCACGCCTCCTCCCGATGGGGCCCCGCCCAGTGGTACCGACATCGCCGGAAGCCAGGTGAATCGAACCGGGATCTACGCCTTCGACGCGGTGGATATCGTCAACATCCTCTGCGTTCCCGACCTCCGCAACATGGACGACGGCAACTACCTGACCGCTTCCACCACCACCCTGAACTACGCCATTCTCCGCCGAGCGGTGGCGATTCTCGACATTCCGAAGACCCTGAATTCGGTACAGGGAGCGGAGGCCTGGGTCAGTTCCACACCGCCGAAGTTCGGTCAGGGGGTCATCAGCGCCGCCGCCTATTTCCCGGAATTGCAGGTGCCGGACCCGTTCGGGTCACAGCCCCGCCAGATCGGAGCCAGCGGCACCATGGCCGGGCTGTATGCCGCCACCGACGGGAGTCGGGGGGTATGGAAAGCCCCCGCTGGAATACAGGCTTCCCTGGCCGGGGTGCTGCAACTGGCCTACACCATGACCGATCAGGAAAACGGCCTGCTCAACCCCGTCGGCATGAACGCCCTGCGGACCTTCCCCATCTACGGCAACATCGCCTGGGGGGCCCGGACCCTGGCCGCCGCCAACCCGGCGGATGACGACTGGAAATATGTTCCCGTCCGCAGGCTGGCCCTCAACATCGAACAGAGCCTGGTGCGGGGGCTTCAGTGGGTGGTGTTCGAACCCAACGACGCCACTCTGTGGGCGCAGATCCGACTGGCGGTCAACGGCTTCCTGCACGGCTATTTCCAGCAGGGGGCCTTTGTAGGCACGACTCCGGATCAGGCCTATCAGTGCGTCTGCGATGCGTCCACCACCACGGCCGAGGATATGGACAACGGGATCGTCAACATCCTCGTCATGTTTGCGCCCGTCAAACCGGCCGAATTCGTGGTCATCAGCATCCAGCAGATGGCCGGTCAAACCTCCAGTTGACGAAGTTTGCCATGCCAAGCGTGTCCTCCAGTTCGCAGCGTCTCGACCCCTACAAGAACTTCAAGTTCCGGGTGAAATGGAACGGGAAGTACGTGGCCGCCGTCAGCAAGGTGAGCGCCCTGAAGCGCACCACCGAGGCGGTGACCTTCCGCGAGGGCGGCGACCCCAGTACCGAGCACGTCTCTCCCGGCCAGACCAAGTTCGATCCGATCACCCTGGAGCGCGGCGTCACCCTGGATCTTGAATTCGAGCAGTGGGTGAAGCAGGTGTGGAACTTCCGCGCCGGCCTTGGGATGGAGTCCTCCCTGGCTTCCTTCCGCCGTGATATCACCCTGGAGTTCTACAACGAGGCGGGGCAGATCGTTTACGCCTACAACATCTACCGCTGCTGGCCTTCCGAGTACGAGGCCCTGCCGGAACTGGACGCCAGTGCCAATGGGGTCGCCATCCAGATTCTGGTTCTCCAGAACGAGGGATGGGAACGGGATACCAGTGTTCAGGCACCGCAGGAACCGAACTTCAGTTGATGGAAGGAGGAAGAGTGTGCCGGGCCTGGCTGCCGGAGAGGTGCTCGATGCGCTGGAGGTCTGCCGTAGCCGCCACCCTCTGGATGCGGCCCTGTTCCTGACCTGTCTGGCCGACCCCACCCTGGGAGGCCGGGAGGCCGGGGAACTTGGCATCGGCGATCGGGACCGGCGGCTGTTGCAGCTACGGGCCGAAACCTTCGGACCACGGTTCGAGATGAGCGCCAGGTGTCCGGCCTGTGACGAGGCATTGGAGGTGCGGCTTGAGCTTATGGACCTGCTGGTGGACGAGTCCGTTTCGGACCCGGCGGCCGGGGTTCTGGAGGTTGACGGCAAACGGTGGTGGCTGCGTCGTCCGGACAGCCACGACCTGGCGGCGGTGGTCGATATCGCCGACCCGGAGGAGGGACGGCGACACCTGGCCCGGCGCTGTCTGCTGTCGGAGGAGGGAGTTCCGCCGAGGGAGGAAGAGTTGACCAGGATGGTGTTGGCGAGGGCCGCGGAGAGCCTCTCCCGCCTGGACCCGCAGGCCGATCTTTATGCCTCCCTGGACTGTCCCACCTGTGGATACGCCTGGGAGGCACCGTTCGACATCGGTCTGGTGCTGGTTCGGGAGGTAGAGGCATCGGCCCAGCGCGTATTGAGCGACGTTCACACCCTGGCGGTGGCCTATCACTGGGCCGAGGCCGACATTCTGGCCCTGTCTCCGGCCCGCCGCCACGCCTATCTCGATCTTGTCCGCTCATGAGTGACTTTCTGACCCGACTGCATGCCCGTGCCCGCGGTGGCGGGGGGTTGATCCTGCCGCGTCCCTTGTTTCGATTCGAGTCCGTGGACAGCGATGCGGCCGCTTGGCCCATGACCGTCATGGAATCACGGGGACGCGCGCCACGTCGGGAACCCCCCGTCGTTTCAGGGGTGGTTTCCCCTCCGGTTGGGAGCGACCGTGTGGGGGAGAGCCCGGGACCGGCTGATCGGGAGGCTGTTTCATACCCTTCGCGCGGGGATTTGGTTTCGGGGGCGGGGGAGGCCGTATGGGAGGTACGTGATGCCAGAAACACGGACCAGAATTTCGTGTCTCCGGTATCAAACCCAGGTGGCGACCGGAAATCTCCGATGGTTGTCCGGACGGATGGGGGGCGGCATTTCTTCCGGGGAACGTTGACCAGTCCGCTGGCACTCCTGTTCCGCCCCCCTGAACCGGATCAGCCGTTTCCGGACGACGAGCGCCGGACCCGGAAATCTCCATTCACGGCATGGCGGAATCAACCGCCTCCCGCTCGAAAAACGGGAGAAATGGGGAAGGAGGGAAAGGTTTCCAGTCGATCTTTCGCCCCTATTCCGGCAACGCTCCTCCGACCCTCTGCCGTCTGGGAGGGGGAGAACGCGCTCGACCAGATCACCATTTCCCGCCTGGGTCTGGAACAGGTGGTTCCGCCTTTCGCCCCGCGCGTCCAAACCTCCGTTTCCAAGCCGGATCCGGAGCAAGTGGTTCCCCCCTCTGCCCCGCGCGTCCAAGCCTC
>JBKACM010000129.1:0-7005 GCA_046269335.1 Alphaproteobacteria bacterium
AAGGGCGGCATGCAGCTGATTGACCCGGAGCAGGCACAGTCCCTGTACGCGGCCATGGGACCGGGCGTGGAACACTCCGGCGGGTCCGCAGCCAACACCGCCGCCGGCATCGCCAGCCTGGGCGGGCGCGCCGCCTTCCTCGGCAAGGTCGCCGACGATGCGCTGGGACAGGCCTTCCGCCGCGACATGGAGGCCGTCGGCGTCCACGACGCCAGCCGTCTCCTGTCCGGCGGCAAGGCCACCGCCCGCTGTCTGATCCTGGTGACCCCGGATGCCCAGCGCACCATGAACACTTTCCTCGGGGCCTGTACCGAGCTGCGTCCGGAGGACATCGACGATACCCTGGTGGCGGAGGCGGCGGTCACCTATCTTGAGGGCTATCTGTGGGACGCCCCGGACGCCAAGGCGGCCATCCGCAAGGCTGCCACCGTTGCGGCCGGGGCCGGACGCAGGGTATCCCTGTCCCTCTCCGACAGCTTCTGCGTCGATCGCCACCGGGACGAGTTCCAGGAACTGGTGCGCAACCACGTGGACATCCTGTTTGCCAACGAGACCGAAATCCTGTCGCTGTACCAGTCCCCCACCTTCGACGACGCGGCCCGGGCGGTACGCGACAACTGCGCCATCGCGGTTCTGACCCGGGGGGCAATGGGGTCGGTGGTAGTGGCCGGCGACGATACCATCGGGGTCGCGGCCGAGTCCGGTGTCCGGGTGGTGGATACTACCGGAGCCGGCGATCAGTTCGCCGCCGGCTTTCTGTACGGCCTGACCCATGGCCTCTCTCTCGATGCCTGCGCCCGCCTGGGGGGAATCGCCGCGGCCGAGATCATCAGTCACTTCGGGGCCCGTCCCGAGACCCCGCTCGCGGAACTGGCACGGGGCTTTCTTTCCACCCTCAAGGCCAGCGCCTGAACGGACACGATTTCATGGACATTCGCAACATCGCCATCATCGCCCACGTCGACCACGGCAAGACGACTCTGGTGGACGCGCTCCTGCGCCAGAGCGGCACGTTCCGAGACAACCAGAAGGTCCAGGAACGGGCGATGGACTCCAACGACCTGGAACGGGAACGGGGCATCACCATTCTGGCCAAGTGCACCTCCGTGCAGTGGCAGGGAATGCGGATCAACATCGTGGACACGCCGGGACACGCCGATTTCGGCGGCGAGGTGGAACGCATCCTGAGCATGGTCGATGGCGTGGTGGTCCTGGTGGACGCCGCCGAAGGGCCGTTGCCCCAAACCAAGTTCGTGGTCAGCAAAGCCCTGAAACTGGGTCTGCGGCCCATCGTGCTGATCAACAAGGTAGACCGCCCCGACGCAAGGGCCCATGCCGTCCATGACGAGGTGTTCGACCTGTTCGCGGCCCTGGATGCCAACGAACTGCAACTGGATTTTCCCACCCTGTACGCTTCCGGACGCGACGGCTGGGCGGTGGCGGATCTGGAGCACGGAGAACGGAAAACCCTGGACCCCCTGTTCGACCTGATCGCCCGGCACGTACCGCCGCCGCAGCGCGACCTGGAGCAGCCGTTTTCCATGCTGGCAACCACGCTGGAGGCCGATCCCTATCTGGGTCGAGTGCTCACCGGGCGCATCCATACCGGCGTGGTCAGGCTCAACATGCCGATCAAGGTTCTGGGAGGCGACGGCACCCTGATCGAACAGGGCCGGGCCACCAAGGTCCTTTCCTTCCGGGGATTGAACCGGGTGCCCATCGACGAGGCGGAGGCCGGCGACATCATCGCCATCGCCGGTTTGTCCAACGCCAACGTCGCCGATACCCTGTGCGCCATGGAAGTCACCGAACCCCTGGCCACCCATCCGGTGGACCCGCCGACCCTGGCCATGACCTTTTCGGTCAATGATTCTCCACTGGCCGGACGGGAGGGGGACAAGGTGACCAGCCGGGTCATCGGGGCCCGCCTGATGCGCGAAGCTCAGGGCAACGTCGCCATCCGCGTCACC
Organism: Alphaproteobacteria bacterium; assembly: GCA_046269335.1. Classification (GTDB taxonomy): domain Bacteria; phylum Pseudomonadota; class Alphaproteobacteria; order Rhodospirillales; family Rhodospirillaceae; genus JADFXL01. Next base: position 1,971 of record JBKACM010000129.1, read on the forward strand.
GAAACCGCCGAGAAAGATGCTTTCGAGGTCGCGGGGCGTGGGGAATTGCAGTTGGGCGTACTGGTCGAAACCATGCGGCGGGAAGGCTTCGAGCTGTCCATCTCAAGACCCAGAGTGCTGTTTCGCACCGACCCCGACAGCGGCCGCCAGCTTGAGCCCATCGAAGAGGTGGTGGTGGACGTGGACGAGGAATTCGCAGGCATCGTGGTGGACAAGATGAGCCAGCGCAAGGCCGAGATGACCAGCATGCGGCCATCGGGCGGCGGCAAGGTCCGGATCACCTTCCTGGCCCCTTCGCGCGGTCTGATCGGATACCATGGCGAGTTCCTTACCGACACGCGCGGCACCGGGATCATGAACCGGCTGTTCCACGATTACGCTCCCCACAAGGGGCCGATCGAGGGCCGGCGGTGCGGCGTGCTCATCTCCACCGACACCGGCGAGGCCGTTCCCTACGCCCTGTGGAATATCGAGGAGCGCGGCCCATTGTTCATCCCTTCCGGCACCAGGGTCTATCAGGGCATGATCATCGGCGAGCACGCGCGCGGCAATGACCTGGAGGTCAATCCGCTGAAGGGCAAGCAGCTCACCAATTTCCGGGCCGCAGGCAAGGACGAGGCCGTCAAGCTGACTCCTCCCCGCAGGATGAGCCTGGAGGATGCCCTGGCCTACCTCGCCGAGGATGAACTGGTGGAGGTGACCCCGAAGAACATCCGTTTGCGCAAGCGCCACCTTGATCCCAACGAACGCAAGCGGGCGGCACGGGCGAGAGAGGCCGGGTGAATTCCGGAACCTCCTATACCCCTCCCCCGGCAAGGGGCTGGCGGCTTCGGGGCATGCGCCGGCGATGGTGGATGTTCCAACCGCTGGACTGGCTGGTCCGGTGGTGGCCGGTGCGGCGTCCTCCTCGGGGCCTGCTGGTGGTACGGATGGACGGTATCGGCGACATGGTGCTGTTCCGTCGCGCCCTGGACCGCTACGCCGAGGTCTTCGACGTGGCGCGGGAGGACATCACCGTACTGGGGTGCCGTTCCTGGGGGTCAATTGCGAACGAAGTCTTCGCCGGCTACCGGGTGCGGGCCATCGACGAGCACGCCTTTGAACGCAAGATCCTCTACAGGTTTCGGGAGGCCTTGTGGGTACGGCGGCAGGGATTTGCGATCGCCGTCTGTGACATGTATTTCCGCAAGGCCTTGACCGCCGACAGTCTGGTGTGGTTCGCGAATGCGCCGCGCCAGGTGGTGACCCTGCCCTACATCAGCGACCGCACCCGACCGGAGTTCACCTACTACCTGCGCCAGGCCTGGCGCGTCATCGATACCGGCGACTATCCAACCCATGAAATCGTGCGCCACTTCCGCTTTCTCTCCGTCCTGGCCGAGAGGACCTACCCGCCGGAAATCCCCACCATCTCCTGGCGCGACCATCCGCCACCGGTAGCGGAGACCACCTCCGGCCGTCCCTATGTGGTCCTGAATTTTGGTTCCAACGAACCAGGGCGACGCTGGCCGTTCGCCCATTACCTCGCCCTGGCCGAACGTCTGCTGGATCACGGCCTCCGCGTCGCCTTCACCGGCGGCAGCGGCGAGAGGGCGTTCGGTGCCACCCTGAGACGGGAACTCAACCGCCCCGGCGTGATCAACCTGATCGGCCGCACCTCGCTGCCCGAGCTTCTGGACCTCCTGCGCCATGCCAGGGCCACGGTCAGCAACGACACCGGTCCCGCCCATGTCAGCATCGCACTGGGCACGCCGACGGTGGTGATCTTCGGCGGAGGGCATTTCGGCAGCTTCATGCCCTATCCCCCCGAGGCCGCCCCCCCCCACGCCGGATTCGTTCATCACGAAATGCCGTGCTACCATTGCTTCTGGCGCTGCGACAAGGAACGGGACGACCAGAGTGCCTTCCCCTGCATCGAGGCGGTGACGGTGGAGGCGGTGTGGACGGAGCTGGCCCCCCGGATCGGCGTCGAAAAGGGTGGAGAAACGGGAGGCGGGGCATGACAGGTTCCAGGTCGATTTTTCATCATCTCGCTCCCGGCGATCTGGAAAAGATCCTGGTCATGGGCCGACCGGTGGCATTCCGCAAGGGCGACGTCATCTTCGCCGAGGGCGAAGAGGCCGAACACCTGTACCGGATCGAAAGCGGACAGGTTTCCATGTACATCGAACGCTTCAGCAACCGGGAAGACCTGACGGTTCTGGGGCCGGGCGAGTTCTTCGGAGAAATGGCGGTCCTTCGCCACCACAAGCGATCGGCCTCGGTCCAGGCCTTGACCGATGCCATCATCCTCGTCATCGACAAACCGGATTTCCTGGAGCTGCTGGCCGAACACCCCGCCATCGGGGCCGGCATCAACACCACCCTCGCCGCCCGCAGCGAGGAGTTGACGCTGCGGGAAGCCCTGATGGCCGGCTGTGGCCTGGACGGCAAGGCGCAGAATATCAGCATCAAGGGCGACCCCTCGCTACGGGAATCGGCCTTTACCCGTGAGCGCTACGAGAGCGTGGTCGACGCGGTCCTGGAGGAACTTTGCCCACGGATCGAGGAGATGCTGATCGACCGTTGCGTTTTTGATGTCGTCATCCACTTCAACAGCGGGGAAGTCCGGGTCGCCTCCATCTTCAATCCCTTCAATCCGGAAACCCATCCGGCCAACAAGCTGACGGAGAGCGGCTACCTGGATCGTCACTTTCCCAGGATCGGTTATGAACGCAAGTCGGCGATGATCCGCAGACTGTTCGGAACCATCCTCGGCGATGAGTGCTTTACCCAGGCCCCGGAGCATGTCCGGCACCTTTACGAAGGACTTTATCAGCGCTGGGAACCCACCTCGCCAGCGGAGTTGTCCACCGCCATCTCGCAGATTCCGGCCCTGCGACGCATTCCGAACTTCTACCTGCGCAATTTCGCCATCGGCATGACCCGCGACACCATCCGCATGCAATTCAACTGCGACGGCACCCACATCGTCGCCACCCGGGACTATCTGCGCTTCGTCGCCGACAACGTCGAATAGACCGCCCCCGCCCCTGCCCCGCTTTGTTCCCGATTTCTTCGTTTCCACCCCTTGCCCGAAACCCGGAAACCCGTTACATTCCCTGCCGTCGCGGGTGTAGCTCAATGGCAGAGCAGAAGCTTCCCAAGCTTACGACGAGGGTTCGATTCCCTTCACCCGCTCCACTCCCCGCATAGCCTGGATGCCAGGGCAGAGCTTCCCGGGGGAAGGGCTGTGGGTGTGCGCCGTGTTGCGGACGTCTCAGGATGTGATCCCAACGGTCGGAAGAGTCAAAACTTCCGACCGTTGGTATAATGATTTTCATATTGATTAGCGTCCATGCAAACAGAGAATACCAACCCTCAGAAACAGGCGTGGAAAGTACTGGATTTCTCGCCTACCATGCGCGCCGATATTTGTTAGGAACACTAATCCATAGCTGAACAAGTACATGCAACAACACATCACTCAACAAGAAGAGGCGGCCTCACGTCCTACTCTTTTGCCGGTTATTGAACGAATGGCCATTCTGTGCCGCCACGTGCCCTTCGACGGCATGGCGGAGGAGCACTTGCGCTGGGTGGCCGAACAGATGCAAGACGCGGTCTATGATCCGGGCTCGGTGCTGATCGAGCCCAATCAGATGTGCGACCGCCTGCGCTTCATCTATCGTGGCACCCTGCGTGTCGAGGCGATGGGGCGTTCGCAGCACGACAAGGTCCTGGCAGTGATGGGGGAGGGTGCCTGTTTTCCGATCGAGGCCTTGCACGAGGAGCGGCCCCTGTTCTCCACCTTCCGGGTAACCGAAGAGCTGTGGTGCTGGGAACTTTCGCTGCCGTTGTTTCATCAGATACAGCAGTTGAGCCCACATTTCAGAGCCTTCTGCGACGGCCGCTCAGCGACGCTGCTGGAACAGGCACGACTGCTGTACCAGAAACAGTTCGCCTACAACCGTATCGACCGCCAGTCCCTCGACAGTCCACTGTCGACCATCATTGTCGGCGAGCCGCAGGCGTGTGTCCCGGATACGCCGCTACGCGCCGCCCTGAGGACCATGGGGGACTCCGAAATAGACACCATCGTGGTGGTGGACGAGGAGCAGCGCCCAATCGGCATTTTTACCTTGAACGATCTTTTGAATCGCGTGGCGCTGGCCGACTATGACCTGAATCAGCCAATCCGGGGGGTGATGACCACCGAGCTTGGGACTCTTCCAGCGCAGGCACGCGGGTCGGAAGCGGCGATGCTGATGGCCAGCAAAGGCTATCGGCAGGTTCTGGTAGTGGAAGGCGACAGGCTGGTCGGACTGGTGCATGAGCGCGACCTGTTTGGCCTGCAACGGGTCGGACTCGGCGAAATCAGCGGTGCCATCCGGCGGGCTTCGAACCTGGAAGGGCTCAAGCATTGCGCGGCCGACATTTGAATGCGTCGATCTTCTTTGATTTTCGCGGCATGCACGGCAGCCAATGGCTGGCCACTTGGCTGCGGCGCTGGCTGGCCAAGGCGGTCAGCGGCAACGCCCGCTTCTTCCATCTGATGGTCGGCAACGCCCTCCAGCGCACCCCGCCCCTGGGCATCATCCGCGATTTCGTCACCGATCAGAACGGCAAGATCGACTTGAAGAACTCTGGGGTCGCGCTGTTCGTGGACGCGGCACGGATCCTGGCGCTGGGAGAAGGGGTGACGAACAGCGGCACCACCCGCCGGTTCCGCTATGCCGCCGCCAGCCGTGGCATTCCTGAGACGGAGGTGGATGCGTGGATTGATGCTTTTCATTTCATTCAGTCGATCCGCCTGGCCCACCAGCACGAACAGTCTCTGGCCCGCACCCCGCCCGACAATTTGATAAAGCCATCAGACCTCAACAAGCTCGACCACCGCATTTTCCTTGAGTCCCTGCGCCAGGCCCGCAATCTGCAAAAACGCATCAGCGATATCTATGGTATCAAGGGCGCGGCGATGTAATACCAATCCGCGTTGATCGTGACCGATCAACGCCCTCAATCGCCGGCGGGGCCGTCCGGCCCCTTGGCTTGC
>JBKACM010000012.1:0-22939 GCA_046269335.1 Alphaproteobacteria bacterium
GCGAGCGGTGGCCAGCTTCGACGCCGGGTTGATCAACCGGCTCACCACCATGGCGATGACCAGGTCGCGGCAGCGGTTGCCGGCAGGCCCCAGGATGCGATCCAGTCCGATCGCCTGCAGTGCCCCCAAGGTTGCCGCCACATGGCCATGCGGCAACGACCGCAGAATCGAGATGCCGCCGGACTCCGCCGACACCACCTTGCCGCCCTTGAGCAGAGACCGCAATCCCTCGACGAGTTCCGTCGGCCAGTCGGTCAGATTGGCCAAGGTGCGCTTCTTGACCTTGTCGCCCTCGCGGAACGACTCCCGCAGCAGGATGGCAGGCGGTGAGTTTCGGTTGGGAACGGATTCGATGTACATGGCATTGATTATGCCGTACTCACAACAAAAATCAAGGATATTATCGGTATTTACATGGCTACGTTTTTGCAGTCGATGTCGGCATTCTCCTGTGAAATCAATAACTTGACGCTTCGGAAAGTAGGAAGTTCAGCCTAGAGCGGTCTCCGGCCGGGTCAGCCCGGTCGGAAACTGCTCCAGAATGACTCCGATTGCCCGGGGATCCCTTCACATACTCCTTGAACAGCCGGGGGTGGTCTGTTACTAGGGGGGCGTCCATCAGGGTCCCCTTCGTCTAGAGGCCTAGGACACCGCCCTCTCACGGCGGTAACAGGGGTTCGAATCCCCTAGGGGACGCCAAGATGTTCAAAGAGAGTCTCTTTCTGAGACTTGACAGGCTGAAGTCAGAACGGCCGGTTCCGCAGATGCCCGAACATCGACTCTACCGACAGAGAGCCTGTCTCTATTGATTCATTGGCCATGGAAAAGCACTCAGCCACTGAAAGGTCATCGTATATCTCCCGCTTCCCGAGAAAGCTGCGGACACCGATAACATCGTACAAGGCAGTCAGATCCCGCTGGCTGCTGTCGAGTGGCAATGACACATATACGTACCGCAAATACGCATTTACCTGGACCTCGCATTTTCTTGTTAGCCCAAGGTCGATAGAATTTCCCGCGTTGCACACGAATACATTTTCACCATCGCTGGATACCAGCACCAGAAGGGTCTTGTCGCCACCATAGACAGCAGGACCACTGATCACTACGCTCGTAACGTAGGTTATGGAGCCGAGGTCACATCGAAGGAGGTGAACATTTTCGAAATTGGCAAGCTGTACGACATCGTATTGTGCGCTTTGCGAGACATAACCCTCAAAGAAATCTCGACTATGAATATCGCTTTCTATTTCAACAGAAAGCCGTTCTCTAAGCAAAGATATTGCAATTGGAAGACATGTCACCGACAGATGATGCGTGTCGTGAAGAAAATCCTGCCGGGTATGCCCTCCTTTCCCAATCATATAGGGAAGAATCGAGATAACCGGGACGCGGTCGGCAGCAAGCTTGCGACCAAGATAATCCGTGAAAAGAACCGTCAAGAAATTTCTTTCAGGCGTGGTTCCATAGGCCAGGATTGGTGGATATTTTGGATCATTGTTCGTCGACGCGATCGGTGCCCAAACCGCCACCCGGGCATAACGCTCGCGAACTTCCCGAATGAAACGCACATAACGCTCAGCGCAAGCTTCCGCGGCACGGCGCAGCCCAAGAACTCTTGCATGACGGGCTACGTGGCACCGGATATCAATTTCGCCGAAACATAGCAAAAACCATCCACGGAAACCATTCCCCAACGCAAGATCGATCGCCGCAAGCGCCCTCTCCCGGCCCCGAGAAGTACTCTCATCTTCGACGAGCTTCCACGCCAGCGCACCAAATATAGAGCACGTAGCGATGCCAGGGATGTAGTCTCGTCCAGGAAAATTGACATTCCGACCGGTCCAGAACAGGGCATGACTGTCACCGATCGCATACACTTCCGTCGTATCATTCACGTCGATCGCATCTCCCCGCCGTGGTCGCCGATCCGAGGGCGACAACAACAGCCACTCCCCGCTCCGCGGAAAAGCTGCGGCGTTATATCTGCCAGCTTCAGGTGCCCAAAGCGTAGCAGTTTTTTCCCAGGTTCAGAAGCAAGATACCACGGCAGGGCCATTGGGACATCCCCCGTTGATCCTATGCACGCGAAAAATGACCTTGTGTGGTCAAATCGATCTATATAGTCTCACGAACAACGTGGGGCGGACAAAGGCTGAAAGGTAGCCCGACATGTACGAATACCAGCGAAAGATTTTAAGGGATTTAATTCAGTCCGGCGACCAGAGTGTTGTCTTGTCAATAGGATACGCGCTTGATAGTAGGCAGGAATGGGAGCCTTTGGTCAGTCCGGAACCGGTAGGGTCGGACAGTCTTCTTGATTACTTCATCGGAAAAATTTCCCTCTTTTCTGAAGCGCTGCCGCAGGAAGATGCCATAACCATAAAGGCACGTGGCTATCCGGCGCTGACGGTGTCGTTCATCAGCCCGGAAATTGACCGGGTGAGCCTGTATGACCCAGTATTTTTTCACAAAGTGAATGATATATTGGTAACTTTTGTTACGGGCACGGTTAAACCACTAGATACCGTGTTATACCACTTTATCGGCAAGTATACCCTGCTGACACATGACACATCGTGGCTGCGCAACGGCCTCAGACCCGCTTTCGTTCCGGCAGTGTCAAAGGATGTGACGTATGGTTTATTTGGAATCATAAAAAGCGGGGTTACAACGATTTACCATCGTGCCATCGTGTTGCCGACGAGGCCGAATTATGCGTGTTTTCTGACGGATTGCCTTCCCCATTTCCTGGCGTTGTGTTTCGCACGCCAGATTGCTGATGTCCCGGTTTTCTGTCATACGTTAACCCCGTTGCAGAGGCAAATTCTTCAATTTTTCGATGTGGATATGACCAGGATTCGCGTGATGGAGCCTGACCCCACGGCGACGACGACTTTTGGCGTTCATTTTCGTGAGGCAGTCGTGCCCGCACTGGTTCCTATTCCTCACGGCACCCAGATGATTCGTGCGGAACTCAAGCGCAAGGGATTGCTTGGCAAGCCACGACGGCGGCGCCTTTTGATCGAGCGTCGTGTCCCGCAATTTTCCAGTGATCGCCTAGTGAATAAGGATGAGGTTGCGGATGTTTTAGAAAAACGTGGGTTCGAGAAGGTGTTTCCTGAAGACATGCCGTTTGCGGAACAGGTAGAAATGTTTTCCGAGACCGCAATTCTGATTGCGGCCAGTGGTTCTGGAATGGTGAATATGCTGTTTGCTCCGGAGAAGGCCATTTTGGTCGAGTTGTTGCCGGAACACTGGGACCAGACACCGGACTCCTACAGCGGAGGTCCGAGGAGACTCACAAGTAGTCTTGGACAGGAGTACTATCGAGTTATTTGCCGGAGTACTTCGGACGCGCCTACCGACGTCTGGACAAAATCGTTCGTCTGTGATACCGGGCACCTGGTGCGATTGGTCGACTGGCTCGACGAGAGGATTTCTTGATTGTCGGCGTCAGGCTCATCATGTGGTAGTTGGTCGGCCGTAGACAGCGGCAGGGCGACAGGCGAAGGGTGGTGGTGATGGTCGCTGTCAAGCTTAATGTCGTTCCAAAAATCTTCGAAGACTATTTGTCAGAAGCCGTCCGGGGCGAACTTGATTATGACGACTTTTCAAGCCTGGTTCGCTTGCTGCGAAAGAAGAACTACGACTTGGCGGTCTATGCCTACTTGGGCTGGGTCCGGCTCGCTCGCTCACCTCTGTTGTATGTCGCTTGCGCCGATTTTGGGGATTTGTTGGTTCAGGGTGGTGACTATCGCCAGGCAGCGATCGCCTATCAAAGATCGTTATTCCTGAACCCGTCTTATGATCGCGCCAGCAAGGGGTTGGAGGCCGTAAGACTCCCGGTTGCAAACTGGTCCTATGGACTCATGAACATCGAGCTGACAAACAAATGCCCCATGAAATGCATCATGTGTCCGCGCACCAATAATATGACCAGGGCACAGGGATTTATGGACTTTGATGTGTTTTCCAGGGTTGTTGATCAGTTCGTAGTGGATGTTCCCGGGTATTCGCAGCAGTTGGTGTGGTTGCATCATTTTGGGGAAAGCTTGCTGCATCCCGATTTTGAAAAAATGATCAATTATGCGGCGGGGAAGGGCATGGCTGTAAGTCTGTCCTTGAATCCGCTGATGGTGACCAACGATGTTGCGACTCGGTTGTTGTCATCAAGACTGCTCATGATATATGCCTCTCTTGACGGACATGACGATGAGAGTTTTGAAAAAATCCGCGGCGTGAAGAACGCTTATATAAGATCTAAACAAAATTTGTTGGCGTTACTGGAGAGAAAGGTTGCAACGGGTTGGAGAACGAGGGTCGTCGTCTCAATGATTGACTTTCCAGACAATGCCGCAAGCATTAATAGCTTAAGGCAGTATTGGAGCAACATTCCGGGTGTCGATGAGTTCATGGTGAAGCCATTTACCAATTGGACAGGGGATTGTGACGATGTGAATAGTCTGGTGGCAACCACCGTCCAACAGTCAAGCTTCGTAAGCTGCAATTATCCCTGGGAACACATGTCCGTTACGTGGGATGGGGATGTTGTTGCGTGCTGCTACGATTACGATAAAAAATATGTACTTGGTAACGCCAGAGAGACGCCTCTAAAGGAAATATGGAACGGTCAGCCCATGGTCCGTTTGCGCAGTGAGTTCAGAAGCGGCAACGTAACGTGCGAGTTGTGTCGGAGTTGTCGGTATCTGCGCGCGGTGAATTGGGAAGTCTGATCCAACGCGCGTCCCGGCACCGTGGTCTGGTGTCTGCCACCTGGGCGGATGATGGTCCCCCCGGGCGGACTGGTCCCTATGTGTGGATGGCGCGCCCGGCAACGGCCAGGGCCGCTTCACGAACCGCCTCGGCCAGACTGGGGTGAGCGTGGCTGGAGCGGGCGATATCCTCGGCCGAAGTGGAGAACTCCATTCCCACCACCATTTCGGCGATCAGATCCCCGGCCTGGGGTCCGATGATATGAACGCCCAGAACCCGGTCCGTATGGGCGTCGGCCAGGATCTTGACGAAACCATCGCTGTCGCCGTTGCAACGAGCGCGGGAATTGGCGCTGAACGGGAACTTCCCGACCGCATAGGCCACCCCCGCTTCCCGCAAGGACTCCTCGGTTCGTCCGACCGAGGCCACCTCCGGCCATGTGTAGACGATCGAGGGAATGGCGTCATAATTGACATGGCCCGCGTGGCCGGCCAGTCGCTCCGCCACGGCTATACCCTCGTCCTCGGCCTTGTGAGCCAGCATGGCTCCGCCGATCACGTCGCCGATGGCGTGGACTCCTGGCACATTGGTGCGGAAGTGGTCATCGACGGTGATGAAGCCGCGGGCGCTACGGGCGACGCCCAGAGCCTCCAGATTGAGACCTTCCACGAACGGGCGTCGGCCGACGGCCACCAGTACCACGTCGGCTTCGAGAGTCAGGGGATCGCCCGGCTTGGTCGGAACAATCTCCAGGGCCACGCCGTCGCCGCTGCGGCTGGCGGACAGAACCTTGTGTCCCAGCAGGAACTTCATGCCCTGTCGTTCCAGCAGTTTCTGCATCTGTTTTTGAACTTCACCGTCCATGGGGGGAAGGATGGTCTCCAGGTATTCGACCACCGTGACTTCGGCTCCCAGACGACGCCACACCGACCCCAGTTCCAGACCGATCACGCCGGCCCCGATGACCACCATTCTGGCCGGGACGGCGGTGAGGGCCAGGGCTCCGGTGGAGCTGACCACCCTGGTCTCGTCCACGGTAATTCCGGGCAAGGGAGCGGACTCCGAACCGGTGGCGATGACGATGTTGCGGGTTTCCAGGCGGCGTTCCCCGACCACCACCTGCGTGGGGGACTCGATACGGGCCGCCCCCGTAATGGTGTCCACCTTGTTTTTGCGAAGTAGAAACTCGACCCCCTTGGTCAGGTCGGAGACCACCTTGTTCTTGCGAGCCATCAGGACCGCCAGATCCACGGAAAGTCCGCCGCCACCGATGTTGATACCGTGTGCGGCAAAGTCGTGTTGGGCCGTCTCGTACAGGTGCGAGGATTGCAGCAGAGCCTTGGAGGGGATGCAGCCGACGTTGAGGCAGGTCCCCCCCAGGGTACCGCGCTTCTCCACGCAGGCGACCTTCAATCCAAGCTGGGCAGCGCGGATGGCACAGACGTACCCCCCCGGCCCTCCGCCGATGACGACAACATCGTAAACCATGCGGCGCTCCCGTGATGTGTTATGTCCGGTACCGGTGGTGTCATACCTCGAACAGAAGGCGGGCCGGATCCTCCAGGCTTTCCTTGACCCGGACCAGGAAGGTCACAGCTTCGCGACCATCGATGATGCGGTGGTCATAGGACAGGGCCACGTACATCATCGGCCGCGCCTGAATCGATCCATCCGGCATCACCATAGGGCGCTGCTGCGTCTTGTGCATGCCGAGGATGCCGGACTGGGGCGGATTCAGGATCGGCGTGGACATCAGGGAACCATAGACTCCACCGTTGGTGATGGTGAAGGTCCCGCCGGTCAATTCGTCCAGGGCCAGCTTGCCGTCACGGGCCTTGGCCCCCAGGGTGCCGATGGCGGCTTCAATCTCGGCGAAACTCATGGTGTCGGCATCCCGCACCACCGGCACCACCAGCCCCTGAGAAGTGCCGACGGCAACACCGATATCGTAGTGGTGCTTGTAGACGATATCGCCGCCATCAATCTCGGCGTTGACGGCGGGCAGCTCTTTCAGCGCGCCGACACAGGCCTTGACGAAAAAGGACATGAACCCCAGCTTGACGCCGTGCTTGCGCTCGAAGGCGTCCTTGAAGCGATTGCGCAACGCCAGGATCTCGGTCATGTCCACCTCGTTGAAGGTGGTCAGCATGGCCGCCGTGTTCTGCGCCTCCTTCAACCGCTCGGCGATGCGCTTGCGCAGCCGGGTCATCGGTACCCGCTCCTCCCGGAGGCCGCCGACCGCAGCGGGGCGAGGCCTGGAGACCGGCGAGGGGGGGGGAGTGGGAGTCCCGGTGAGCAGCGTCGGCACCAATGGCGCGGCCTGGGGCGTGCGCCCTTCTCTTACGTTGACGATATCTTCTTTCGTCAGCCGCCCGTCCTTGCCGGTGGCCGGAATGGAGGCGGCGTCCAGTCGCTGTTCCTCCACCATCCGGCGTACCGCCGGAGAGGGAGGCGGGGGCGCGGATACTGGCGTGGCGGCCGGTGCCACCGTGGCGACGGCTCCTTCGGTAATCCTGCCAAGGACGGCACCTACCGCCACGTTGCTGCCGGCGGTGACGACGATCTCGCTCAAGACTCCGGTGACGGGAGCCGGAACCTCCATCGTGATCTTGTCGGTTTCAAGCTCCACCAGCGGCTCATCGGCAATCACCGCTTCGCCCGGGGTCTTGAACCATTTGGCCACGGTGGCCTCGGTGACGGACTCTCCCAGGGATGGAACTTTGATTTCGGTAGCCATGGCACCCTCGGATATCGTTGGCAGATGGGAACGTCACTTGGGAGAACGCAAAAGGCTCATCGCGGTGGAACGGAGGAAGGGACGCGCGATCTCGTCGGCTTCCCCGCGCAAGGCCTGTTCCACCAGCAGTGCCTGTTCCTCCAGATGACGCCTGAAAACGCCCGCCGCTGTCGAGGCCTGTGCCACGCGCCCGGCGTAGATCGGGGCCCGCTGGTTCCGTTTCAGTTCCTCCAGGATGTATTGCAGGCGGCGATCCACGAACACGAAGGGACCCATGTTGGCGGGTTCCTCCTGACACCACACCACGTCGGCGGCCGGGTAGCGTTCAATCTCGGTCAGCAGGGACTGCCTGGGCCAGGGGTAGAGCTGTTCGACCCGGATCAGGGCCACATCCCGTAGGCCGAGTTCCGTCCGCCGCTGTAGGAGATCGTAGTAGACCTTGCCCGAACACAGCACGACACGCCGGATCTGGCTGTCGGGAACCAGGGTTTCCGCCTCCGGCAGGACCCGATGGAAAGCGGAACCCGGCCCGAAGTCGGCCAGAGCGGAAACACATGACTTGTGTCGCAGCAGCGACTTCGGTGTCATGACCACCAGGGGCTTGCGGAAGTTGCGCCGCATCTGCCGCCGCAGGGCATGGAAGTAATTGGCGGGCGTGGTGCAGTTGCACACCTGCATGTTGTCTTCGGCACAAAGCTGGAGATAACGCTCCACCCGCCCGGAAGAATGCTCGGGCCCCTGACCCTCGTAGCCGTGCGGCAGAAGCAGCGTCAGCCCGGACAGACGCAGCCATTTGGACTCGCCCGAGGCGATGAACTGATCGATGATGACCTGTGCCCCGTTGGCGAAATCCCCGAACTGCGCCTCCCACAGCACCAGGGTATCCGGCTCGGTCAGAGTATAGCCATATTCGAAGCCCAGCACCGACGCCTCGGAGAGGGGGCTGTCGAGCACCTCGAAGTGGGCCTGGGTGGGACGGATGTGGTTGAGGGGAATGTATCGGCGCTCGTCATTCTGGTCGACCAGCGCGGCGTGCCGCTGGGAGAAGGTGCCACGGCGACAATCCTGACCGGAAAGACGAACCGGTGTTCCCTCCGCCAGCAGAGTCCCGAAGGCCAGAGCTTCCGCCGTGGCCCAGTCGATTTCTTCACCGGTCTCGAACATCCTGGCCTTGGCCTGGAGCTGACGCACGATCTTTGAATTGAAGCTGTAACCCTCCGGCATGGAAACCAGGGCTCGGCCGACTTCCTGCAAAAGACCGGGGTCGACCCAGGTCTTGTCCTCGCGCAGTTCCTCTTCCCCGGTGGACTGGACCAGCCCCTTCCACTTGCCTTCCAGCCAATCGGCTTTATTAGGCTTGTATGAGGCTGCGGCCTGGAATTCCTGTTCCAGGCGTTGGTGGAAGTCCTTGACGATCCGCTCGGCGTCCTGCGGCGAAATGAGCCCTTCGTTCACCAGCGAGCGAACGTAAATTTCGCGCGTGGTGGGATGATGAGCAATCTTGCGGTACATGGCAGGCTGGGTGAAGGCCGGCTCGTCGGCCTCGTTGTGGCCATGGCGGCGGTAACACACCATGTCTATCACGATGTCGCAGTTGAACAGCTGCCGGAATTCGGTGGCGATACGGGCCACGTGCACCACCGATTCCGGATCATCTCCGTTGACATGCAGAATCGGAGCCTGCACGCCCTTGGCCACATCGGAACTGTAGGGCGTGGAACGGCCATAGCTGGGAGAGGTCGTGAAGCCAATCTGGTTGTTGATGATGACGTGGATGGAACCGCCGGTGCGATAGCCGTCCAGTTGCGACAGACCAAAACACTCGGAAACGATACCCTGGCCGGCGAACGCGGCGTCTCCATGCAGGATGATGCCCAACACATCGTCCCATCCGGCCTCGCCGCCGCGTTGCATCTGGTTGGCCCGTACCTTGCCGAGCACCACCGGGTCGGCGGCCTCCAGGTGCGACGGATTGGGAATCAGGGACAGGTGAACGACCTTGCCGTCGAACTCACGGTCGGCGGAAGTGCCCAGATGATACTTGACGTCACCGGACCCCTGCACGTCCTCCGGATGAGCCGGATTGCCCTGAAACTCGGAGAAGATGGCGTGGTAGGGCTTTTTCAGCACATTGGCCAGCACGTTGAGGCGCCCACGATGTGCCATGCCCAGGACGACGTTGGTGACGCCAAGCTGGCTACCGCGCTTCAGAATCTGCTCCAGCAGCGGGATGAGGGCTTCGCCACCCTCCAGACCGAACCGTTTGGTCCCTACATATCTGCGATCCAGGAAGCGCTCGAACTCCTCGGCCTCGGTTAACCGTTCGAGGATCGCCAGCTTGCCCTGTTCGGTGAACTGCGTCTGGTTGCGGATGGTTTCGATACGCTTCTGGATCCAGGCCTTCTGGTCCGGATCCTGGATGTGCATGAATTCGACGCCGATGTTGCCGCAGTAGGTGGCACGCAGAACCTCGATAATCTGACGCAACGTGGCGGTCTCAAGCCCCAGCACGTTGTCGATGAAAATTTCCCGGTCCAGATCCGCTTCGCTGAAGCCATAGCTGCGGTAATCCAGTTCCGGATGGTATCGCTCCCCGGACAGCCGGAGCGGGTCCAGCTCGGCCAGCAGGTGGCCGCGAACCCGATACACCCGGATCATCATCAGGGCGCGGATGGAATCCAGGATGCGACTCCTGGTTTCGTCCTTGGAAAGAGATGGGACCGGTGGCCTGACGGTGGCGTCGGGCAAGGTTCGCACCGAAACCAGACCCGGGTGAAGTTCCTCGGCAGGCAGGCGATTATCGCCCAGTTCCTTGAAAAATTCGACCCAGCTCGGATCAACACTTGCCGGATCGTCGAGATATCGGCTGAAGAGTTCCGCTATGAACGGACCGTTGGTTCCGGTGAGAAACGACGCTTCCACGATCTGCTCCCCGTTTCCACGATGCACCTAGCTTCCACGATGCACCCAGCTTCCACGACGCGCCCCACAGGACGGACGGCGCGGCGTCATTTCGCCGCGCCGCCGCTTCCGCTGTGCCGACCCCAAGGGGGAGATCAGCCTTTCATCAGCTTCAGCATCGTGGTCCCGAGTTCGGCGGGAGAAGCCGTCACCGCAACCCCGGCGCTGCGCAACGCTTCCATCTTGTCCCCAGCCTTGCCCTTGCCGCCGGAGATGATGGCACCGGCGTGACCCATGCGCTTGCCCGGCGGGGCGGTGGCACCGGCGATGAACCCGACGACCGGTTTCTTCGTCTTGTTGCTCTTGATGAAGTCGGCGGCATCCTCTTCGGCGCTGCCACCGATTTCGCCGATCATGACGATCCCCTGGGTTTCCGGGTCCGCCAGGAACAGGTCAAGGCAGTCGATGAAGTTGGTGCCGTTGAGCGGATCGCCGCCAATGCCGACACAGGTAGTCTGGCCAAGGCCAACCGCCGTGGTCTGTGCGACCGCCTCGTAGGTCAGCGTGCCCGAACGGGAAACCACGCCGATCTTGCCACGCTTGTGTATGTGGCCCGGCATGATGCCGATCTTGCACTCTCCCGGGGTGATGATGCCGGGGCAGTTCGGACCGATCAGGCGGGATTTGGTCTGGGTGGAAAGAACCCGCTTCACCCGCAGCATGTCCTGCACCGGGATACCCTCGGTGATGCAGACGATGACCGGGACTTCGGCATCCACCGCTTCCAGGATCGCATCGGCCGCATACGGCGGCGGCACATAGATCACGCTGGCGTTGGCTCCAGTCTTGACGACGGCCTCGGCCACGGTGTCGAACACCGGCAGGTCAAGGTGCTTGGTGCCACCCTTGCCAGGCGTGATGCCGGCCACCATCCTGGTGCCGTAGGCGATCGCCTGCTCGGTGTGGAAGGTGCCCTGGGATCCGGTGATGCCCTGACAGATTACCTTCGTGTCCTTGTTGACGAGAACGGCCATGTTACGCAGCCTCCTTCACGGCTTTCACGACTTTCTCGGCCGCGTCGGCCAGATTGTCGGCGGCGATGATCGGTAGCCCCGACTCCTTCAGAATTTTCTTGCCCAGATCGACGTTGGTGCCTTCGAGACGAACCACCAGGGGCACGTTCAGGCTTACCTCGCGGGCCGCGGCCACCACGCCTTCGGCAATGACGTCACAACGCATGATGCCACCGAAGATGTTGACCAGAATGCCCTCCACGTTGGGATCGGACAGGATCAGTTTGAAGGCGGTGGTCACCCGCTCCTTGGTCGCCCCGCCGCCCACGTCCAGGAAGTTGGCCGGCGTGCCACCGGACAGCTTGATGATGTCCATGGTGGCCATGGCGAGACCGGCACCGTTGACCATGCAGCCAATGGTTCCGTCGAGCTTGATGTAGTTGAGGGAGTGCTTGGCCGCTTCCAGCTCCTGCGGATTTTCCTCGGTCTCGTCCCGCAGTTCCTCGATGTCCTTGTGACGGAACAGGGCGTTGTCGTCAAAGTTCATCTTGCAGTCGAGCGCCAGCACCACCCCATCGGGGGTCACTACCAGCGGGTTGATCTCGACGATGGAGGCGTCCAGCGACATGAAGCATTCGTACATGGCGGCGATGAACTTGGTCGCCGAGCCGACCTGCTTGCCCTCAAGGCCAAGCCCGAAGGCGATCTTGCGGGCATGGAAGGGCTGGATACCGGTGGCGGGATCGATGCCCACCTTCAGGATCTTTTCCGGGGTTTCGGCCGCGACCTTCTCGATCTCCATGCCGCCCTCGGTGGACGCCATGATGGTGACGCGACCGCTGGCGCGATCTACCAGCATACCCAGGTAAAGCTCGCGAGCGATGTCGCAGCCGTGCTCGATATAGATGCGGCGGACTTCCTTGCCGGCCGGACCGGTCTGGTGGGTGACCAGAGTCTTGCCCAGCATCTGCTCGGCGTTCTTGCGCACTTCCGCCACGGACTTGACGACGCGGACGCCGCCCTTCTCACCGGCTTCCGGCTCCTTGAACTTGCCCTTGCCGCGACCGCCGGCATGAATCTGGGACTTCACCACCCAGATGGGGCCGTCGTACTGCTTGGCAATGGCCTCCGCCTCGTCGGCGGTGTAGGCGACACCGCCGTTGGAGACGGTGACACCAAACTTCCTCAGAAGCTGTTTTGCCTGATACTCGTGAATATTCATTGATTCGTTTCTCCCCCGGAACTCACTTGGGCATCAATTCCTTCGACTTCTCGATCAGTACGGCCACGGCCTTGACCGAGTTGTCGAACATCGCCTTTTCGTCGGCGTTCAGTTCGATCTCGACGATCTTCTCGGCACCACCGGCCCCGATCACCACCGGCACACCGACGTAGGTACCCTTCACGCCATACTGGCCGTCGCACCAGGCGGCGCACGGCAGAATACGCTTCTTGTCCTTCAGATAGCACTCGGCCATCAGAATGCCGGCCGCAGCCGGAGCATAGAAGGCGGAGCCGGTCTTCAGCAGGGCGACGATTTCGGCACCACCGTCGCGGGTGCGCTGCACGATCTTGTCAAGCCGCTCCTGGGTCGTCCAGCCCATCTTGACGAGGTCGGGCAGAGGAATGCCGGCCACCGACGAATACCGCACCAGCGGCACCATGGTGTCCCCGTGGCCGCCCAGCACGAAGGCCTGGACGTCCTCCATGGAAACCTTGAATTCCTCGGCGAGGAAGGTACGGAAACGGCCGGAGTCCAGCACGCCGCCCATGCCGACCACCATGTTGTGGGGCAGGCCGGAAACCTCCCGCAGCACCCACACCATCGCATCCAGCGGGTTGGTGATGCAGATCACGAAAGCACCCGGGGCATTTTTCTTGATGCCCTCGCCGACCGCCGCCATGACCTTGGCGTTGATTCCGATCAGATCATCCCGGCTCATGCCCGGCTTGCGCGGCACGCCGGCGGTGACGATGATCACATCGGCCCCGGCGATGGCACCATAATCGTTGGCCCCGCGCAGGCTGGCATCCAATTTCTCAATCGGCGTGGACTCCAGGATGTCCAGAGCCTTGCCCTGGGGCACGCCATCGACGATGTCAAACAGAACGACGTCGCCCAGTTCCTTCAATACCGCAAGATGCGCCAACGTACCGCCGATGTTACCGGCGCCTACCAGGGCAATCTTCTTACGTGCCATGGATATTTCCTCCCCCCTTTAATGAACGTTTTTTCTCGATGCCTACGGAATCACCGTGCCGCGCAGCAGCACCTTTAGGCCGCCTAAGGTGACGCGATTCGCCAAGGATAGCAAGCATTCCTGGGCTCGGTCCGCTATATTAGGATTGCAAAATACAGGAGAGGCTTCCGTATCAACCGGAGCTTGACTTGATTCACAGGGCAATCGGGTGAAAATGGGAACAGGATGTTATATTAGGGTAAAACAGGAACAACTGGCGCACTGAGCGCCCGCGCACCCGTGTGCGCGCAAGCCAAGGGGCCGGACGGCCCCGCCCGGCGCGTGAGGGGCATGAACAAATTAGGGGTAACCGGGTTCACCCGATTACCCTGACTTGATTCACGGCTTGTCTGTGGAAATCCCACATGTCATACCAATCCGCGTTGATCGTGACCGATCAACGCCCTCAATCGCCGGCGGGGCCATCCGGCCCCTTGGCTTGCGCGCGAACGATCGCGCGGGCGCTCAATGCGCCATTCCCAGACCGTGATGAGTCAAGCTCATCTCGGTCTGGTATCATACGGTGCCGGGTTTCGGGCGTGACGATCCGATGTTCAGGAAGGGGAGGGCTTGACGAGATGTCCGTTCGCCGTGTCGCCGTTCCGACCGTCGCGGTTTTTCAACTTATCGTCACCTCCTGCGCGCCGGCTCCATTCATCGATCACGAAAACACCGGAAGCATGCGGCTGAGCAGGGACCTGCCCGACCACGTCATGGTCTGCTACAACAGTTCCTCTTCAAGCCCGGCGGAAGTGATCACGCTAGCGCAGGAAGAATGCGGTCGTGCCGGCAAGAAAGCCAAATTCCTGCGTCAAACGTACTTCCAATGTCGGCTTTTGACTCCAACCCGTGCCGAATTTACCTGCGTCGAGACCGGAGAAAGGGCCGAATCGAGCGGACAGGGAGCCGTGGCGTGGAGCGGAAAGGCAGAAAAACGCAGCGCGGGCCGGTAGACACCGGCCCGCGCGTCGTGCCCGTAAACAGGCTGGAGATTACTTGCTTTCCTGCTTCGCCGGAGCCGCCGGCTGGGCCGGACGGTAGCCGTAACCAGGATAGCCGCCCCCGTAACCAGGGCCACCGTAGCCATAACCGGGATAGCCGCCCCAGTAGCCAGGGCCGCCGCCGTAGCCAGGGCCGGGATAGCCGCCCCAGTAGCCAGGGCCGCCGTAGCCATAACCGGGGTAGCCACCCCAGTAGCCCGGACCATACCCGTTATACCCATTATACCCGTTGCCCCAGCCGCTGCCCGAGCCGTTGCCGCGAGCCCCGAAGCTCATGTTGAAATCGCCGCTTCCGCTGCCATCGCCAAAGGAGTTGCCATCCCAGGGACCACCACCCCACCAGGCGTGGGCCGAGGTCATTGGCAGCGCGGACGTGCCGAGAAACAGCGCGGCAGCAGCCAAAACTTTCACCTTATTCATGGGTTACCCCCGTCCGTAGTTTCATCGCTGACCTAAAACGCTGTGCCGCTTCTTTGAAACCAGCACATTGCGGCTCAACCTACCAACCCAACCTGGACCCGTCAAGCCGCCGCTCGCCTGCATAGGATCTGCGGTTCTTTCAATTTGCCATCGACACCCTTTTCTTTATTTGGGTATTCCGGATCCCTCCCTGACGACGGCCCGCCAGCCGATATCCCGACGACAGAACCCTTCGGGCCAGACGATGGCGTCCACGGCGGCGTAGGCCCGCTTCTGGGCCAGAGCCACGCTGGGCCCCACGGCGGTAACGCCCAGGACACGCCCGCCCTCGGCCAGAATCCGCCCACCGTCACGCCGGGTGCCGGCGTGGAAGACCTGAACTTCGGGTACGGCCGCCGCCGCCTCCAGGCCCCGGATCTCGCTTCCCTTGGCATAGGGGCCGGGATAGCCGGCGGCGGCCAGCACCACCACCAGGGCCGACTCGTTCCGCCAACGCAGGTCGAAATTGGCAAGCTGGCCATCGCAGGCCGCGATCAGGGCCGAGAGAAGATCGGATTTCAGGCGCATCATCAGCACCTGGCATTCGGGATCCCCAAATCGGACGTTGAATTCCAGCAGCTTCGGGCCGTCGCGGCCGATCATCAGGCCCGCAAACAGAACTCCCCGATAGGGCATTCCCTCCGCCGCCATGCCCCGCACCGTGGGAAGGATGATGTCGCTCATCACCAGATCCGAGACGGCCTGCGTCACCACCGGGGCCGGAGAATAGGCCCCCATGCCTCCGGTATTGGGGCCGGTGTCTCCGTCTCCGACCGCCTTGTGATCCTGGGCCGCCACCAGGGGCAGAGCGGTGGTGCCGTCCACCAGGGCAAAAAAGCTGGCCTCCTCTCCTTCCAGAAACTCCTCGACCACCACCTCTCCGCCGGCGTCGCCGAACGCCCGTTCCACCATGGCAAGGTCCACCGCCGCCAGGGCCTCGGCCACGGTCTGGCACACCACCACGCCCTTGCCGGCGGCCAGGCCATCAGCCTTGACCACGATCGGGGCTCCCTTGGCGCGAATGAAGGCCCGGGCTTCCTCCGGATCGCGAAAACGCCCATACCACGCCGTCGGTATGCCGTGGCGGGCGCACAGATCCTTCATGAATCCCTTGGAGCCTTCCAGCCTCGCCGCCGCCGCCGAGGGACCGAAGGCCTTGATCCCCACGGCCTCCAGCCGGTCCACCAGACCGTCCACCAGCGGGCCCTCCGGTCCCACCACCACGAAACCGATGCCGGTGTCCCGGCAGAATCTCAGCAGTCCATCGATGTCGCTGGCAGCAATGGGAACGCACTCGGCCTGGGCCGCAATTCCAGCGTTGCCGGGTGCGCAGTAGAGCCTGTCGCACAGGGGAGACGCAGCGATGGCCCAGCACAGCGCGTGTTCGCGTCCGCCCGACCCGACGACCAGAACTTTCATCGAAGGCTTCCTCTTCATGTCATCCAGGACTTCCAACCGGCTCCCGGTTTACCATAAACTCCCCCCATGGTCGTTGATTTAGCCCACAACCAGCCCGAATACACCGTCAGCGAACTTTCCCTGTCGCTGAAGCGCACCGTCGAGACGGCATTCGGCGCGGTGCGGGTGCGCGGCGAGATTTCCGGCTTCAAGCGTCACGGTTCCGGCCATTGCTATCTGCGGCTGAAGGATGACCAGGCGGTACTGGACGCCGTCATCTGGAAGGGCGTGGCGGGACGGCTTTCCGTCCGTCCCGAGGAGGGACTGGAAGTGATCGCCACCGGGCGCATCACCACCTATCCCGGCCGCTCCAGCTATCAGATCGTCATCGAGTCGCTTGAGGTCGCCGGCGTCGGGGCCCTCTTGAAACTTCTGGAGGAACGGCGGAAGAAGCTTGCGGCGGAGGGCCTGTTCGATCCGGCGCGAAAGCGCAGGATTCCGTTCCTGCCAGAAGTGATCGGAATCATCACTTCCCCCACCGGCGCGGTGATCCGCGACATCCTGCACCGTCTCGCCGACCGCTGTCCCAGGCCGGTACTGCTGTGGCCGGTGGCGGTCCAGGGAGAGGGGGCCGCCGCCCAGATCGCCGCCGCAATCGCCGGTTTCAACGCCCTGCGACCGGGGGGGGCGGTGCCAAGGCCGGATGTGCTGATCGTTGCCCGGGGCGGTGGCAGCCTGGAGGACCTGTGGCCCTTCAACGAGGAAATCGTGGTGCGGGCCGCCGCCGCCAGCGAAATTCCCCTGATTTCAGCGGTGGGGCACGAAACCGACACCACCCTGATCGACTTCGCCTCCGATCTTCGGGCCCCAACCCCCTCCGCCGCCGCCGAGATGGTGGTACCGGTACGGCTGGAACTGGTGGCCAGGGTGGCCGGGCTGGACGGGAGAATGACCGGTGCCATGGCTCGCACCCTGGAGGACCGCCGGGTCCGGGTGGAGGGTCTGGGGCGGGGCCTGCCGGACCCACGACGGATCCTGGACGACGCGACGCAGCGGCTCGACGATCGCGCCGAACGTCTGTTCAACGCCATGAAGGTGTTTCTGAACCAGCGGCGGGGAGAGGTGGACCGGCTTGGGGCGCAACTGCCGGCCCCGCGGGAACACCTGGCCCGCAAGGAGCATGCCTTTACCCAGATTCTGACCCGCCTGGAGCATGCTCTGGCGACGGTCATCGCCGAGCGAAGCGCCCGATTCGACCGGGTGGTCGGCCGTCTGGGGCCGCGCGAACTGCTGAGCAACCTCGACCGGCACGGCCAGGACCTGAAACGCCTTGGCGAACGCCTGGAAGCGGCGGCGGCAAGGACGCTGGAGACCCGGCAGGACCGCCTGCTCCGCTTTGCCGAGCTGTTGACCAGCACCTCCCACGCCGCCGTGCTGAATCGCGGATTCGCCCTGGTGCGGGGGAGCGATGGACGGGTTCTGGAATCCTCCACCGGGGCTGTGCCCGGAACCGCCTGGGAGGTGGAATTCCACGATGGCAAGGTGAAGGTGACGGTAGGGGGCGGCCCGTCCTCCGGCAGACCGAAACGGATCAGGCCGTCCGGCGGACAGGAAAGCCTGTTCTGAAGATTTGTTCTTGTCCCCTCGGTTGTCGCGCGGGTTTTACCCTCCCCGCAGGGTGTTCACGACCGACCGCTCCAGAATCAGCACCGTCTGCCGATCGCCAACGGCGGTGCCGTGAAGCTGTTCCGCCGACAGGCCCCACAGGCTCTCATCCCCGCAGAGGTGGAAAAGATAACGCTCCCGATCCAGCGGCAGGGAACTGGGATCGAAGGTCTTGCCCGGCTCCGCCATCAGCAGGACCGCCCGCACCGCACCGGAGTTCATCAGCCCGGCCGCACCCGCCAGCCGTTCGGCCGGAGACACCGGATCAAAGGTCCCAAGGACGATCGCACTCACCTCCTGGCCCGGCCGGGCGGTGCTCCAGTCATCGATAGTGTCCCAGAAGTCGGGGCTGTGAATCCGGACGAAGGACAACCGCCGCCGGAGCTCGTCGGCAAGCCAGTCGGCTCCGAACTGGATCACGTGACTCCCGGCCGGCATCACCCGTTGCAGGGCCGCGATCGCCGAGCGGGCTCCGGCGTCCATCGTCAGGCGGTTACGGACGTGCTCCCCCGCGTAGGAGAGGGCCCGCTGGTGGGAAAAGGCCTCCCAACTGTAGGCCGGGGCGATGTGGTGCCAGAACGCCACCTCGCTCCAGGGCGAAAACGGGAGGAACCGACCCTCCCGGAAGCTCGGAAAGAACGATACCTGGGAACCGGAAGCCAACAACGCCGCCCCACGGGAGAAACTGGAATTGGAGATGCCCAGAATCTCGCTCCGGCACATTACGGCGAAATCGAACAGGTAATCCCAACCCTCGATCGGGAGGATCGGCCGGGGCAGGCGGTTGTTGACGATCTCGTAGTCCCGAAAATCCTCCAGGACTCCTTCGTCGTTGGTGGCGATGTAGACGCACAGGTTCGGAAAGACCCGCCGGATCTCCTCCAGGAGACGCAGATACCACGCGACCGGGACAAGCTGGAACATCTGGACGCTGTTCTGGGCCTCCAGGTAGTCGCCGCGCCGGACATGCAAGGCCACCAGAGTTTCCCCAGGCCGCACCGCCCGTGCCAGCCAGTCGCCGACAGCCTGCTCCACCTCCGGACGTGCCCTCAGAATGCGGCGATACGTCTGCCGGTACCAGGCGGACCAGGTGGGCGGCACGATCTGGAAATAGCCGTGAAGATCCAAATCCACCGGACTCTCCGGGTCAGCCCACAGTTCCAGCAGAGAAAGATCGAAGGAATAGCAACCCATTCGCGGATAGCGCTCCTCCACCTTCTCCAGGGACGGCAGCGCGAAATAGTGCTGGCCGGGCCACTCCGGAGCCATCACCAGGGCATCCCGCCGCAGGCCGTAGAGCCGACCGTGGACATACTGGAAGAGCTGGTTGCCGAAACGCCCCAGCCACCCCCCGAGACAAACCCGGCGCCCATGCCGGCTGGCGAACCAGGACGGGTCCTCCACCCACTCGGCACGGGCATAGACGATCTCGCCACCTTCGCCATCTACGAGGCGCACGAAGCCACGATCGAACAGAAACGTGTCCACTTCGCTGCCGGCGGCCACCCCATCCAGCACGATCACCGACAGAGACTTGAGGAGGTCCGATGCGCCCCGGAGCTTCAGCAGCGGATCTTCCGGCATCCGCAGCAACAGATGGGAGAAAGCTCCGGTCACCCCCTCTTCCCGCAGCAGGGCATCCAGCGAGGTTACCGGTGTTTTCGAGACCCCGATCAGCGGCAACGACGGCCGGACCAAGTAGTAGCACGGCCCGTCGTTGGCGGTGTACAGCCAGGATATCTTTTCCCGATCGGCGGGAAGGGCGAAGCGAACCCGCACCTCGGGTCCCGGCGGGGACTTGCCCTCTACATCGGCGGCGGTGGGGCTCTGGTAGATGTAGAAGGCCCCGGGCGTGTTGAATTCCGGCGTCCGCGCCGGCCCCGGTGCATGACGCGGCAGAAGGAGAACCCAGCCACGGGCCGGTATGCGCTCCAGTATCGGATGCCTGATCACGATAAACCCCGTCCAATTCATACCAGCCGGTATCACAAGCCGAAAAGTCCCTTTACCAGCGGCATGTGTCAAGGCCTCGTGCCGTCGCCGTGGCCAAGAACGGAGCTACAGCTTGTTGCGGCGGCCAGGGGGATTCCCGTCGGCACGCCAGAAGGGACCTGTTCCTTTACAATCAGGGTTTGGGAGATGGTCTCGTTCCAGGGGTTCGACACTGCACGCCGATATCTCTTCCTACCGTTACGGTTAGCCGTTCGATATTTGAATCATTATAATGACATAACGGAAATTTATTCTTGTTATCGCTGCGCTCATCTGGCAGTACAGCCCGTAGGATTTGTTTCAGGTGATCGATCGATGGTTATCATGATGACAGAAATACCGTTCTGGCGGTTGCGTACCTTGTTGCTGGTTGGTACGGCGGCGATAGCACTCACGGGATGCAGCATCGGAGAATCCTATCGTTTCAGCGAAGGTGCCGAACCTTCACTGCAGGACGATAATGTGCGTTTCCGCACGACCTATTACTTCCGCACTTTCGATGTATGCGAGGATGAAGACCAAGCTGTTGATGAAGACTCGGTTTTTCCCCGGATGCGGGAGAAAGGGCGCAGGCTACAAAACGACTCTCTGTATCGGTTCAGGATGACCGGCAAGGCGAGTCCCTATCTCGACAGGGTTCATTTCGAGTCGGGTACGTTGCAGGCGCACCAGATTGATCCCTTCGGGGCCTCCGTGCATTACGATGAGACGAACAAGCACTTTACGGTCCTGTCGGCCCAGGAAGCCGCCGAAGAAGCCAAACGGAAAGCGACCGCCAAGACCATCGACGAACTTCTGGCCATGCGCGACAGGCTGCGCAGCGAGGAGGTTGCCGTTGGCGCTATTGACGAGGCTATCACTGAGCATGTCGGCCGCCTGGGACTCAACGGCCAGAAGGGGAGCGCGATATCCGGAAAATCTGAAGGTCCTACCCAGGGGCAGGGCGCGTCTACTTCCGGTACGGACTGTCAGAAGGCCCGGCGCGGCTTCCAGGTGTTGGGGCCGGAGGGGTGGCGCACCTTCAATCAGAATGAACGCCTGCTGATGGCGATGGCCGTCGACTCCAAGCCCTTGATCGGAGTGTTGCAGAAGATCTCGTCGAGCGTCACCGACAACCGGGCCGGAATGCCCGCTGTCTACCAAGGTCTTGCCAAGGAACGGGTAGCGCTGTCGGGAGCGAAGGCAGCCAATGACGCTGCCGATAAGGACGGCAAGGCCGACGCCCGGATCGAGGCGGTTCTCAAGGCGTTTGACCAGCCGGCCAACGTCCCGGCCGCGATCAAGTCCACTATCGCCACGGAGGTCAAGCGGTGATGAAGGGTCATAAATCCACCCTGGCGGCCGTCCTGGCCACGTGTGTTGTCGCCATGAGCGCGGTTCCGGCTTGGGCCGAGAGTTCAATGCGAATCGAGGTCGAGGTCTATAAGGGACCCCTGTCGAAGGAACCGGAAGTCCAGTGGGCGGAATTGTATGGTCTGATTCGGGAGATACCGGAAACGACCAGGACCTCCGCAGGTTATATTTGCCATGTGGCCATTAGTCGGAATTTGGTGGCTGGTAGCAATTCCCTGTGCGGTGATCTTCTAAGAATAGGAAAGTTTCCTCAACAGCTTGTTGAGGATTTACCAGCTAAATGCGAGAGGCTCGAAGATACGGAAGAACGCATCGGTTGTGCGGTTATCGCCAAACTGGCGTCTGAACTAAAGGATACACACGATCGTGCCCAAACCCTTGGTGAGAGAATGTTTTGCACCGGCCACGCTTTGAGAGGTGGCCGTTTCGTTGATGTCGCGGAGAGAAACGCGCCGCCTGTTTGTGGAACGACCAGTGAGCTTTTAGTGCCGTCTCAAACCGGATCGGTAGAAACGCGCCGAACTATAACGGCGCAACTGCTCGCCGATGCTAGCGGGTTTTCCAGCAGGTTGCGGACACGTGCCTTCACCTGGAGCAATACGCAGGTTGGTTTTCCAGCTCCCAAATATGACATCCGGGGGGTTGTCGTTGGTTATGCGAATCTGCTCGCCGAATACGGAAACCAAATCCAGGCCCGGGCCGATGCCCTTCTGAAGCAGCTCAACGGAACGGACCGGCGGCGTGTGCCGGTCAGCGTCCTTCTGCGTGACACCTCCCCAACCCAGTTTGTACACCAATACGAGCGTTTGGGTGCCACGTACCCAAATATACAGGTATTGTTGGAGTCTATTACCCCTTCTCATGCTGATTATGACAACCTGAAAGACCGTACCAAAGGCTACGAGCTGCTGTTCGACGATCACAACTGGACCCGCATCAACACCGCCTACGCCAGTGGCGCGGGCAAGACCCAGATGGCGTTCGTCAAGGACGATATCGGTAACTGGAACCTGAAGCAGTTTGATAACGACGCATCGGAGCTGCTCCAGGCCTATACCGGCCTGGCCACCGCCAGCATCGGCACCGCCGCCAACATCGTCAAAAGCGCCATGAGCGGCGGTTCGACGGCGGCGGTGGACTCGTTGCTCAACGTTGCCAACAAGGTGGCATTCGGATCGTCCGGCACCGTGTTGCCGGCCGGGTTGGACCCGACGGCCCTGCATCAGTTTACCAGTCAGCGCCTGCTCGCCTTGAAGGAAGAGGCGAGCAAGAAGGAGAGTCAGCTTTCCGCAACCGATAAGGCTGATTACCGCAATACCGTCGCCACCAAGGTGACGGCCATCCTGAGTGAACACGAGCAGATGCTTGATACGATGTTCAAGACGGCTTCGATGCGTTGATGCCGCCGAGCGGAAAAATTGACTTACCGAATTGCTTTCTCAAGAAAGGTCATGGGGGGGGGGG